>NZ_JAILZZ010000029.1:0-37160 GCF_023512215.1 Kyrpidia sp.
GTGCTCGACCATCCCCGCATAAAACGTCACCGGTTCGTTCGGCGCGCCGAGCAGTGGTTCCCGCCCGCGCCGGTCCGGTGCCGTTTCCTCCCAAGTTTTCAGGTGGCTCCACCAAGACCGCACCTTGCCGATAGCCTGGTTGATCGCCGCCCGCCGCAACTCCGTCGGCATCCCCTGAGCCGCCGGAACGTGTTCGTCGAGCGGCCACCCCGGGTTCGGGTGGGCTTTGGTCGCCAGGGTGTGAAACTCCGCGAAGGTCAACAGTTCTTGGTTGGTGCGCGTTCGTTCTTTGATAGACCCGTCCTTCTTCCGAACCTGGACCGGCTCGTCCAACACGTTCAGATGTGCGGCGAAAAAGTCCATGTAAAACACAATCACGGCATTATAGATGTCCTTGGTCCTCTCCAACGCCTCCGTCTTGCACCGATGGACCTCCCTGTGAATCCCGATCCGGATCGTCTTGATGACCGCGGCCAGTGCCCTCACCTCCCATCTCGTTCATGACTTTTTGGACCTTGTCACGGAATTCCTGGGACCGCTTGCCGTACATCCGGGCGGAAAACAAGGTGATGATCGTCAACAGATCCTCCACCAGCTCCTGCTGGGATGTCTTCGGCTCGGTCTTGTGGGTGGACTCGACCGTCACCCCGTGACTCTCGAAAAACCTCTCCAGATACCGATAGCCGAACCGGGCCAACCTGTCCGGGTATTCAATCAGCACCCGGTCGATTGCCCCGTCTTCGGCGAGTTTGATCAGATCTGACAGTTGTTTCCAGTTCTCATTGATGCCCGACGCCTGTTCGGAAAATACCCGGACCACATCGTACCCGCGTTCTTCCGCGTACCGCTCCAGCCGTTCCCGTTGCCGCTGGAGATTGCCGTCCGCCTTTTGCTTGGCCGAAGATACCCGGGCGTAGATCGCCGTCCGGTCCCCGGCCAGTTTTCCCAAAAGCCGCTTCACCTCCTCGATGTCGAACAGCCTGTGGTTCCCCGGCGAACGAATGGAATGAATCTTCCCGGCCTTGTCCCAGCGACGGATCGTCTGCACGCTCAGTCCCAGCATCTTCGCCACTTTGCCAATCGGTAGATACTGTGTGTCCTTCATGATTATATATTATCATGAAGTATCGTTAATGTATATATATTTTTAACCTCCGCGCATTTAAGCCGAGTCGCGGAAAATCAGGAGGAACTGCAAACAAAACTCCCCGCGTCTCCAACAAAGCGCGAACAACTTCGCACTTTCTTGGAGGCGAGGGGAGTCGAACCCCTGTCCGAGAACCTCGCTACACCGGCTTCTACGGGTGTAGTCGTTTTACTGAGGTTCGCCGTCAGAGCGCGAAACGACACGCTCTCTTTCGGGCTAGCCTGCTATTATCTCATCGAAGGCCCACAGGCAAAGGCCCTTCGACCAGCCCGCGAGGTTGGCGCCCATCCAAGCGGTGCGGGCGCCCGCTCGGTGAACGTCCGGCATTAAGCAGCCAGAGCGAGTTCTTCTTTGTTCGCGTTTCTTGTACGCCCGCGTTGGTACGTGGTCGCAGCCCCACGACCCGCCACCGATGCTCGAACAGTCCCCGTCGAAACCAATACGCCCCCATGTTGGGTTGGGATTACTCCACTCACTGCTCCCGCGCCCTTCACCCGCCGGGCGGTGTGCCCGAGATCCTTGAGATTCGCAGTTGCCCGATGCCACCGGCCCGTCAAAGGCCAACCACATGGCGGCACAAGGCTGGAGCAGTATTTTATTTTATCACGGCTGGAGCATAAAGAAAAGGGGCGTGGACATCAAACATTTTTCTAATCCCCTTCACTTCTGCCGCTCCCGAAAGGCCCGCTCAATCTCCCGGGCCGCGTCCCGTTTGGCCATGTCCTGACGCTTGTCGTACAATTTTTTCCCTTTGGCCAGGCCGATCTCCACCTTGCACAGGCCGTGTTTCAGGTACAGCCGGAGCGGGATAAGCGAATAGCCCCGCTCCCGGCTCTGGCCGTGGAGCCGCAAAATCTCGCTTTTGTGTAGAAGCAGTTTCCGGGTTCGCCGGGGGTCGTGGTTAAACCGGTTCCCCTGCTCATACGGGCTGATGTGCATGTTGTGCAAAAATATTTCCCCATTCTCCACCCGGGCGTAGCTGTCCTTCAGGTTGGCCCGGCCCTGGCGGATCGCCTTGATCTCCGTGCCGGTGAGCACAATCCCGGCCTCGAAGGTGTCTTCTATAAAAAAATCATGGTACGCTTTGCGGTTCTGTGCCACCACTTTTTCCCCGGCCATTTTCCCCACCTCATCCCGTCCGGGTATCGCCATTATGATAACCGCATCCAAGGGCCCTGCCAAGGGGGACCGGCCGATATGCCACCACCGGGACCGGAACCGCCCGGCGCCGCATCCGCCCGGGGCAACCCCGTCGTTACACACCGGCCCATTCCCGGGCTCGGTCCCGCCTCAGCCGCGACGCCGCCCCTTTTTTCCCTTCGCCTTCGCTTTTTTTGCCCCGCCGTCTTTCTTCTTCTTTTTGCCCGGGGTGACCGCCTCGCCTACGAGAACCAGATCCCGGGCTCGGCTCCGACCGGAGCCTGCCGATTTTCGTGCCCCCGCTCTACCGACCGCCGCGGAAGCCGCTCCCTCCACTTTCTTCTTCCTCCAGCTGCGTCCGCCGCTGCCCGCTGCCGGCCGGAACACCGCAGCCCCGGCCTCCGCATCTTCTGCCTGCCCTTCTCCCGATTCTTCCACCAACCGGAAATCGATGGTGCGCTCCTCTTTGTCCGCCCCGGCCACGAGGACCTTCACCCGATCCCCGATCCGAAAGTTCCGCCCGGTGCGCTCGCCTATCAGGGCGAACTGCCGGTCATCAAACCGATAATAATCATCGGTCAGATAGCTGATGTGAACGAGTCCCTCCACCGAGTTTTCGAGTTCGACGAACAGCCCGAAGGAGGTGACCCCGCTGACGATCCCTTCAAAGGTCTCTCCGACCTTGTCGAGCATGAACTCCACTTTTTTCAGATCCTGGCTCTCCCGCTCCGCATCGACGGCCACCCGCTCCCGCTCCGACGACTGATCGGCGATCCGCGGCATCTCCGCCCGCCAATGGGCCTCTTTCGTCGGGGGCAGGCCGCCCTCCCGCAGCCACTCCCGGATCACCCGGTGGATCACCAAGTCCGGATAACGGCGGATCGGCGATGTAAAATGGGTGTAAAACTCTGCCGCCAGTCCAAAATGGCCCAGACCCTCGTGGGAATAGCGGGCTTGGCGCATGGAGCGCAGCAGAATCGTGTTCACCACCCGCTCCTCGGGTTTGCCCCGCACCTGCTCCAGGATCTCCTGCAGAGCCCGGGGTTCCGCCCGCCCCCCCTTCGTCCGCAGGACATACCCCAGGTTCCAAATAAACTCCTTAAAACCCTCGATTTTCTCCGGGTCCGGATCTTCGTGCACCCGGTACAAAAAGGGAACCTCCAGCCGCTGAAAATGTTCGGCCACCGTTTCGTTCGCCGCCAGCATAAATTCTTCAATGATCTGCTCGGCGACAGTCTGGGGCTTCCGGACGATGTCCACGGGCTTCCCGGACTCGTCCAGAATCACCTTCGTCTCGTCAAAATGAAAATCCACAGCCCCCCGGGCCAATCGCCGCTTTCTCAGCGCCATCGCCAAATCCCGCATGTGCCGAAACATCGGAACCAGCGGCTCATATCTCGCCGCCAGCTCCGGATCCTCCTCGAGGATGCGGCGCACCGCCGTGTAGGTCATCCGCTCCCGGGTCCGGATGACGCTCGGGTAGATCTCGTGATGCACCCGCCGCAGGTCCGGTGTCCACTCCATATCGCAGGTCATGGCCAACCGGTCCACCTGAGGATTCAAGGAGCAAATCCCGTTTGACAACCGAGGCGGCAACATAGGGATCACCCGGTCCACCAGGTATACGCTGCAACCCCGACGGAAGGCCTCCTCGTCCAACGCCGACCCTTCCTTGACGTAGTAACTGACATCGGCGATATGCACCCCGAGCAGCCAATTGCCGTTTGGCAGCCGTTCCAGGGAGACAGCATCATCCAGATCCTTCGCGTCCTCCCCGTCGATGGTCACCATGGCGCGATCCCGGAGATCCCGCCGCCCCACAAGATCCTCGCCCTGAACCGTTTCCGGCACCCTTTCGGCCTCCGCCAGCACATCCTCGGGAAATTCCTCGGGGAGTTCATATTTGCGCACCACGGCCAGCACGTCCACGCCGGGGTCGCCCGGCCGCCCCAACACCTCTATGACCCGCCCTTGGCAACTGGTGGCCCTTTCGGGATAGACGGTGATCTCCACCACCACTTTGTCCCCGTCATTCGCCCCGCCAAAATCGTCCGGAGCAATAAACACGTCCACGGGAATTCGCCGATCGTCCGGCCGAACAAAGGCGTAGTAGCGCATCGATTGGAACGTTCCCACCACTGTGTGCAGGGCGCGCTCCAGGATCCGGATAACCTCCCCCTCCGCCCGTTCCCCGTGCCGCTGGTGAATCCGGGCCACCACGCGGTCGCCGTGCATCGCGCCCCCGAGATCCCCGGAACTCACGTAAAGGTCCGGAATCCCCGGTCGATCGGGGATCACAAAACCGTACCCCCGCTGTTTCATCTGCAGCCGCCCGACGAGAAGGTTCATCCGCTCAGGCACGCCGTACCGATGGGTTCGGGTGCGGACTACCTGCCCGTTCTCCTCCATGCGCTGCAAAAGCGCAAGAAACGCCTCCTGTTCACCTTCTTGTATGTGCAAAGCCCTCTGCAGTTCCGCTGCCGCCATGGGCTTATATGATAATTCTCTCATCAGCGATAAAATCTGTTCTTCCATATTCACCCTCTCATCCCCTCCGAGGGGGACAGACCCGCCACGCCTCACCCGGATCTCGACTCGTTGTTCTAGTATGTGCGCTAGCTGCAAGTTGTAACCCATTCCCTTGTCATCATGGCGCCAAATCGTGTCCCCTCAGCCAATCGAGCACATCCCGCCACACCGCTTCCCGGTCCCGGTCGACAGTCAGAATATGGCCGGACTGCTCGTACCAACGCAACGCTTTGTCGGACGTGCCAACCCGGGCATAAATATACCGGGCGGACTTCGGGCGCACCGTTCGATCCCACCGGGCCTGAAGCACCAAGGTGGGGACTCGCACCCCGGGCAGCAATCGCTTGGTCCGCCGGATCAGGGTCATCAGTTCCCCGACACATCGGGTGGGCGTGATGTCATAACCGGCGAGATACCGTCGAATCTCCGGAGGATACCCGGCGCTTCCGTCCCGGTGAAACCGGTGAATGGGCGCGACAAAACGGGCCAAGTGCGCCCGCCGATCCTGTAAATAGATAGGAGCACACATGGAGATCACCGCATCCACCGGAACCCCCGCCACCCCGGACCCGAGATACAAAGACAAAGCACCCCCCATAGACAGGCCCGCCGCCACGATCCGGGAACTCCGTTCCCGCAACTTTCTCGCTGCATCCCGGGCGGAGGCCACCCAATCCCTCCAGCCTGTTCGTTCCATATCCAAGGGAGACGTGCCGTGCCCCGCCAACAGCGGCCCCGCCACGGTGTACCCCTGCTGAGCAAGCCACTGACCCATCGGTCTCATTTCCGAAGGCGAACCGGTAAACCCGTGCACCAGCAGAATCCCCACTGAACCCCCGGGGAAGAAAAACGGCTCGGGCGACGCCTCCGTGAATTCCTGGTCTTCCTTCACCCCGGCCCTCCTCTCGAAGACAAAGCCGCCCGCGGAGCGGACGGCTGCTCTCTTCCCATCCCCTATGAAACTCTTCCCTTTCAAGATCCCCGGGCAATCAACCACGCAACGACGAGCGCCACAATAAAAAATACAGTGCCCAATATCGTCGTCGCTTTCATCAACACAGCGTCGATACCCCTGGCTTTGCGCCCGACCAGCTGCTCGGCGCCCCCGGCGATCGCTCCGGACAACCCAGCGCTCCGGCCGGATTGCATGAGAACCACCCCGATGAGGGCCAAGCTCACAATCACCAGTAAGATCTTCAAAATCGCCAGCCACATGGGCCACGCCCCCGCCTTTCATCCTTTCCTGCCAGGTCACCCCCGGCCTTCATCCCGCCTTCGAGACGTCCCGGGCATCCCAATCATTCCACATCCATCGTATCATGAACGAGCCCAGGAGCACAACCACTATCGACGCAGGTTATAGAAGGCATCCCGGCCGGCGTACCGCCCGGTATACGTCAACGCATCTTCAATCCGAAGCAGCTGATTATATTTGGCCACCCGATCAGTTCGGGAAGGTGCCCCGGTCTTGATCTGCCCGGTTTGGGCCGCCACGGCGATGTCGGCGATGGTCACATCCTCCGTCTCCCCGGACCGGTGGGAGATCACCGCCGTGTAGCCCGACCGTTTCGCCATTTCAATGGCCTCGAAGGTCTCGGTCAAAGTGCCGATCTGGTTGACTTTTACTAGGATCGAGTTGGCCACCCCCCGATCGATCCCCGTCCGCAGCCGAGACGTATTGGTGACAAAAAGGTCATCGCCCACCAACTGGACTTTCTTTCCCAACCGGGCGGTCAGCGCCTCCCAACCTTCCCAATCGTCCTCCGCCAACCCGTCTTCCACCGATACAATGGGATATTTGGCGATCAATCGTTCGTACAGGGCGATCATCTCCTCTGCCGTGCGGGTGACCCCTTCGCCGGCAAAGACGTAACGGCCATCTTTGTACAACTCGCTCGACGCCACGTCCACGGCCAGCATCACGTCCTCGCCCGGCCGGTATCCCGCTTTCTCCACGGCCCGCACGATGACCTGGAGCGCCTCTTCGTTCGATCCGAGACTCGGCGCAAACCCGCCTTCGTCGCCCACCGCCGTGGCCAGTCCCTTCTCCGAGAGCACTTTTTTCAGGGCATGAAACACCTCGGCCCCCATCCGAAGGGCTTCCCTAAAAGTCGGTGCCCCCACCGGCAGGATCATGAATTCCTGGATGTCCACATTGTTGTCAGCGTGTTTGCCCCCGTTGAGGATGTTCATCATCGGCACGGGCAAAGTCCGGGCCGCGAATCCCCCCAGGTACACGTAGAGGGGAAGCCCCACGGCTTGGGATGCGGCATGGGCCACCGCCATGGACACCCCGAGGATGGCGTTCGCCCCCAGCCGGCCTTTGTTGGGCGTTCCGTCGAGGTCGATCATCAGCCGGTCGATCCCCACCTGATCCAGGGCGTCCTGCCCGATCAACTCCGGCCCGATGGTCTCGTTGACGTGGCCCACAGCTTTCCGGACCCCTTTTCCGCCGTAGCGCTCCCCGCCGTCCCGCAATTCCACCGCCTCGTGGGCGCCGGTGGAAGCTCCGGAAGGAACTATGGCCCGCCCCGTCGCCCCGCCTTCGAGCTCAACTTCCACTTCCACAGTCGGATTGCCCCGGGAATCCAGCACTTCCCGGGCCGTGATTTCATAAATCGTCGTGTTCACAGCACCAACCCCCGCCCCGTCATGTCCTTTGGCTTCTCCAATCCTAACAAATCGAGTATCGTCGGCGCAATGTCGGCGAGGACGCCGCCCTCCCGGAGGTGAACCCCCGGTTTCGTCACGATGAAAGGCACCGGATTGGTGGTATGGGTGGTGCACGGGCCCCCCGTCTCCGGGTCGACCATCACATCGGCGTTTCCGTGGTCCGCCGTAATCAGGGCCACCCCGCCTTGGGCGAGCACCGCCTCCACCACCCGGCCCAGGCATTCATCCACCGCTTCCACCGCCCGGATCGCCGCCTGGAGATCACCGGTGTGACCCACCATATCCGGATTGGCAAAATTCAACACCACCACGTCCAAGACCCCGGAGCGAATCCGCTCCACCGCCTCATCCGCCACCTCATAAGCGCTCATCTCCGGCTTCTGATCGTAGGTCGCCACCTTGGGGGAAGGAATCAGCACCCGATCTTCCCCCTCAAAGGGCTCCTCCCGTCCGCCGCTGAAAAACGAGGTCACATGGCGGTATTTTTCCGTCTCGGCGATGCGCAACTGGCGCATTCCATGTCGTTCCAGAATCTCCCCCAGAGTATTGGTCAAAGACTCCGGCCCAAAAGCCACTTCAGCGCGAATGGCCTCGCTGTACTGGGTCATGCAGACGTAGTCCACCACCGGCGGCTTCGGCCCCCGATCGAACTCCTGAAAATCCTTCTCTGTAAAGGCCCGGGAAATCTGGACCACGCGGTCCGGACGAAAATTAAACACAATCACCGCATCACCGTCTTCCACGGAGCCCACCGGCCGCCCGGCTTCATCCACCATCACCATCGGGACCACGAACTCATCCGTCACCCCCCGGCGAAAGCTCGCCTCCAGGGCTTCGAGCGGATCGGTGTACGTTTCCCCCTCCCCATACACCATCGCCCGGTAGGCCTTGGCGGTTCGCTCCCATCGTCGGTCCCGATCCATGGCGTAATAGCGCCCCGACAAGGTGGCAATCTGCCCCACCCCGAGCTCCCGCATCCGTTCGATCAACTGCCGCACATACATCCGGGCCGACTCGGGCAGGACATCCCTGCCGTCCAGAAACGCGTGGACATACACCCGGTCCACGCCCTCCCGTCGGGCCATCTCCAAAAGCGCGAACAAATGCTCAATATGGCTGTGCACCCCCCCGTCGGAGAGCAGCCCCGCCAGGTGAAGCCGGCTGCCCAATTCCTTCACGTGGCGCATCGCCCCGAGCAGTGCGGGATTGCGGAAAAAATCCCCGTCCCGGATCGCTTTGGACACCCGGGTGAGATCCTGATACACCACCCGGCCCGCGCCCAGATTGAGATGCCCCACTTCGGAGTTGCCCATCTGGCCGGCGGGCAGCCCCACCGCCTCCCCGCTGGCCTGAAGCTGGGTGTGCGGATATTCCTTCCAATAACGATCAAAATTCGGTTTCCGGGCCTGGGCCACCGCATTGCCTTCCCGCTCCTCCCGAAGTCCAAAACCATCCAGAATAATCAACGCCACGGGACGTGGACGATTCATTGTGCCTCTCCTTCCCCCGCCTGGGCAGTGGCGGCGTTCGCCGCCGAAGCCACCAAGGCGAAAAACGATTCTGGACGCAAACTCGCCGTGCCCACGAGCCCGCCGTCCACCTCGGCCTCCGCCAAAAACTGTGCAAAATTATCCGGGGCCACGCTACCCCCGTACAGAATCCGGATCTTCTCCGCCGCCGGACCCGCCAACTCCCGCAGCCGGCGCCTCACCGCCACCGCCATTTCCCCGGCATCCCGGGCCTCGGCGGACCGCCCGGTCCCGATCGCCCACACCGGCTCGTAAGCCACCACCACCCGGGCCGCCCGGCCGGTGTCAAGTCCTTCTAAAGCGGCGGTGAGTTGGGCGGCCACCACCTCTTCGGCCCGCCCCGCCGTGCGCTGTTCCAACGTCTCACCGACACAGAGAATCGGCGTCATCCCTTCTTCGAGCGCCGCCCGGAGCTTTCGCTTCACCGCCTCGTCCGACTCGCCAAAATAGGCCCGTCGTTCTGAATGGCCCACGATCACGTGGGAACACCCCACGGCCCGGAGCATTCCGGGCGACACCTCTCCGGTGAACGCCCCCCGGGACTCCCAGTGAACGTTCTGAGCCCCCAAATACACCCCCCGGGCCCGGAGGTCCGCCCCCTGCAGGGCGGGCAGAGCGGGGTAAGGCGGACAAATCACCACCTCCACCCGCCCGGTTTCCCCGGATAGCCGCCCCGAAAACTCGCGCCAAAAGGCCAGGGCCTCCTCGGGCGTTTTGTTCATCTTCCAGTTCGCCGCCAAAAGCGGTTTCCGGGCCGCGTTCATCCCCGCACCGCCTCCCGGTCCAGAAGGGCCGCAACCCCGGGCAGCACGCGCCCTTCGAGAAATTCCAGCGACGCTCCGCCCCCGGTGGACACGTGGGTCATGCGGTCTGCCAGTCCCATTTTGGTCACTGCCGCGGCGGAATCTCCCCCGCCGACGATGGTGGTGCCCTTCACCCCGGCCATGGCCTGGGCCACCGCCAAAGTCCCGGCCGCAAAAGGTTCCATCTCGAATACCCCCATCGGCCCGTTCCAGATCACCGTGTGGGCATCCGCCAGCATCGCCCGGCAACGCTCCACCGTCTCCGGGCCGATGTCCAGGGCCATCCAGCCCTCCGGAACCCCCTCTTCCACCCGCACCGTCCGGCGCTGGGCATCGGCGGAAAAGCGATCGGCGATCACCAGATCCACGGGCAAAAGAAGGGCTGTCCCCCGGCCCTCCGCCGTCCGCAAGGTCTCCCGGGCGGTCTCCAGGCGGTCTTCCTCCACGGAGGAACTCCCCATGCGATAGCCCCGGGCGGCGAGAAACGTGTTGGCCATCCCGCCCCCGATGAGGAGCCGGTCCACTTTTTCCAGAAGACGGGCCACCACGCCGATCTTGTCGCTCACCTTAGCCCCACCGAGTACCGCCGCAAAAGGGTGTTCCGGGTGGCTGAGGGCCCGGGAGAGCACGGTCAACTCCCGCTCCATCAAAAGCCCGGCCACCGCCGGCAAAAACTGCGCCAACCCCGCCGTAGAAGCATGGGCTCGGTGAGCCGCCCCGAAGGCGTCGTTCACGTACAGGTCGGCCAAACCCGCCCAAGCCCGGGCCAGGGCAGGATCATTTTTCTCCTCCCCGGGCTCAAAGCGAACATTTTCCAACAACAGCACATCTCCGGGACCCATTCCCGCCACCGCCTGTTCCACTTCCGGTCCCACCACAGCATCCACTTTATGTACGGGCCGGCCGAGAAGCTCCTGAAGGCGCCGGGCCACCGGGTCCAGCCGATACCGCTCATCCACCCGGCCTTTCGGGCGGCCCAGGTGGGACGCCAGGATCAACCGGGCTCCGCCCCGAATGAGATACTCAATCGTGGGCAGAGCCGCGCGGATTCGGCCATCGTCCACCACCCGGCCGTCCTCGATGGGCACGTTAAAATCCACCCGCACAAAAACGCGCTTTCCCTGAACCTCCACATCCCGAATCGTTGCTTTGTCCATCCCCCATCTCCCTCCGTTCACAGGCTCTCCCGCACATGCAAAGAGGAGAAGGGCCGCCTCCTCCTCATCCAACCATTCTAATCCTAACAGATTTTGCAGCGGGACGGAACTGGACCCACATCATCCCATCGGGTCAGTTTGCGTCCCGGGAATGCAATCAAACGGAACTCCCTTCCCGGCTTTTAACCGCCAGCATCCGGGATGTTTACACCCCGAGGGCCGCCAGCGCTTTTTCCCGGGACGGGAATCCCTGGCGGGCCATGTACCCCGCCAAATCCACCACCCGGTTCGAATATCCCCATTCGTTGTCATACCAGGCTACCGCCTTGATCATCGTGCCCTCCATCACCATCGTGGACAGGCCGTCCACCACGGAAGACCGGGGGTCCCCATTGAAATCTCTCGAGACCAGTGGTTGATCGGTATAGCCCAGAATGCCGTTGAGCGGCCCTTCTGCCGCTTCGCGCAAAACGGCGTTCACCTCATCCACCGTGGTGGAGCGCCGCACATCCACCACCAGGTCCACCACGGAAACGTTCGGCGTGGGTACCCGCATGGCAAACCCGTTCAGTTTTCCCTTCAGCTCTGGCAGGACCAGGGCAACCGCCTTGGCCGCCCCGGTGGTGGTGGGAATAATGGACAGCCCCGCCGCCCGGGCCCGGCGCAGATCTTTATGGGGAAAATCCAAGATTCGCTGGTCGTTGGTATAAGAATGAACGGTGGTCATTAAGCCCCGTTCAATCCCGAACTGCTCGTGAAGAACTTTCGCCAAGGGGGCCAGACAGTTGGTGGTGCAGGAGGCATTCGAGATAATAAAATGCCGCTCGGGATCGTAAGCCCCCTCATTGACCCCCATCACCACCGTCAGATCCTCATTCTTGGCCGGCGCCGTGATGATCACTTTCTTCGCCCCGGCTTGCAAATGGGCCTTTGCCTGCTCCCGGCTGCGGAACCTCCCTGTGGACTCCACCACCACGTCGATGTCCAACTCCCCCCAGGGCAGGCGGGTAGGATCGGCTTCGGCACATACCTTTATCCGCTTGCCGTTCACCACCAGGGCGTCCCCTTCCGCCCGGACCTCCGCATCAAAAATCCCGTGCACCGAGTCGTATTTTAATAGCATTGCCAAAGTTTCGGCGTCGGTCAGGTCGTTCACCGCCGCGATTTCCACATCTCCTCGGCGGTAAGCCGCCCGAAACACATTGCGCCCGATTCGCCCAAACCCGTTGATCGCCATCCTCATGCCCAGATCCCTCCACTTTTTCAATGCCACTTCGCCACCGGACCGCCCGGGCGGCCGGTCGCTCAGGAAATCTCATGAATTTCGGCGGTTTTGGCGCCCTCGCCCTGGTCTCCGCAACCCTTGTACCGGGCCAGGATCTCCCGGGCCGCGCCTTCGTCCGTCACCAACATGTGGGGCGCCACTGCCTTGGCCACCGCGGCAATAGCTCCCGCCTTGCCGCGACCGCCCGCTACGGCAATCACCGCCCGCATACCGGAAATATCCCCCAGGCCCAGGCCCAGGGTATGTTGTTGATACACGATTCGCCCATCTTGGTCAAAATAGTATCCAAAAGCTTCCCCTACGGCGCCCCGCTCTTCCAGCACGGCGATTTCTTCCGGCGGCAAGCGCCTTCTCCGGGCCATGGCTATAGCCTGGCCGATCCCGTGAACGACAATGCTCGCTTGTCGAATGAGGTGCAGTTTTTCTGCGATCTGAGGCTCGCCGGCCAAGGATCGGTACGCCTCTTCGCTGAGCCGGTCGGGGACATGAAACAGGAGGTACTCCGCTCGGAGTCGCTCGGCGAGATCGGCCGCAATGGTGTTGGCCTGGTATTCCACCCGCTCTCCCACCCCGCCCCGGGCCGGGACCACCAAAATATTCCCCGGGTGAACCGGCGGCATCCGAGCCGCCACCGCGGCCACCGTCGTCCCCCCGGTCACCGCCACCACGTCCCCCCGACGGAGAACCTCCCGCAAAAACCGGGCGGCGGTAAACCCGAGATCGCCCTTGACTTCGGGATTTTCATCCACGTCACCGGAGACGACCCGCACGGCTCGCAACCCCAGCACCCGGCGCAATTCCCGCTCCAGATCCGCCCGCCCATCTAGAATCCCCATCACTTCCCCCAGGGCATCCAGCAGGGACTCCCCCAAAGGCGTTAGACGCATCCCACTGCTGTCCACGGCCACAAGGCCCTGGTCCTTCAAAAAGTCCACCTCGCCCCGCAAAATGCGCTCGGTGGTGTCCATCACCTGGGCCAAGGTCCGGCGGCCCACCGGCTGCATGTCGTACATCTGCCGCAGGATGCGAAACCGGCCTTTCATCGTCTCGATCACATCGGGCACCAACCTCTGCTGCAGGGTCAGCAGACTTTTCATGGCTTCATCCCGCCGTTCCACGTTCCACGGATCCACTCGCCTCTCCCACCTTCTTTCGGGACATAATATGTCCCGCATGTACTTTTTTTGTCCCGATCGGGGCTAAATAAGAGGCGGCACCGCTGCGTGCGGAACCTCCTTTTACTCCAGTATACGCAGGACCCTTTCGGCCGGCAAGAGGGGAATGGTCCTCGCCGGCCTTTGGGGGCCTCAGGAACCATGGCGCCGGCGCTGGGCTGACGAGGCAATGCGGAGTTCCTCGCGGTATTTAGCCACGGTTCGGCGGGAGATCCGAATGCCCTCTTGCTGCAAAAGGTCGGCCAGGCGCTGGTCGCTCAGAGGGTCTGACCGATCCTCCTCCTGGATCCATTTGCGAATCTTCGCCTTGATGCTCTCCGCCGATGCCCCTTCTCCGCCTCGGGTCTGAACCCCTGAGCTAAAGAAATATTTTAACTCCAATACTCCCCGGGGCGTCTGGGCGTATTTGCCCGTGGTGGCCCGGCTGACGGTGGATTCGTGCACCCCGACCCGCTCCGCCACCTGGCGCAGGGTCATCGGGCGCAAGTACTCCAATCCCCGGTCGAAAAAGTCCCTCTGCAGTTCCACAATGGCTTCGGTCACCCGCAGAATCGTCTGTCTTCGCTGCTCCAAACTGCGGATCAACCACATGGCCGATTGGATTTTTTTCGACAGATAGGATTTCGCCTCCCGGTCCGCCCCTTGGGTCGAGGCGATCCGGCGATAGATGGGATTAATATGCAAATGCGGCGTGAGCCGATCGTGTACCATCACCACGTAGTCCCCGCCCACCCGCTCAATGGTCACATCAGGAATCACAAACCGGACCTGATCCCCAAAAAACATCCTCCCGGGTTTCGGGTCCAAAGTTTTCAATAGGTCGGACAGACGCTGTACTTCTTGGAGGTCGATCTGCAAAGCTTGGGCGATTCTCGACTGACGCCCCTCGGCCACATCCTGAAGATGATGATCGATCAGATCCTTCAGACCAGGCTCGTCGGGATAACGTTCCCGGGCCTGAATGTTGAGACATTCCCGCAGGTCCAGCGCCCCGATCCCCAGGGGCTCCAGGCCGTGCAACCGACGGCGGCACCGCTCGACCAACGCTTCCTCCACCCCGAGGTGTGCGGCCATCTCGGCGCTGGACATGGACACATAGCCGCGTTCGTCGATATTCCCAATGACGTAGCGCAGCACCCGTTTTTCTAAGGGGCTCAGTCGGAGATCGGACAACTGAACCATCAAATGGTCTTCGAGATTCTCGGATCTGGCCGCCACATCCGCCGGGGGCTCCCGATACGACTCGCGCATCGAGCGAAGCAGCCCCGGGTCTGGACCGGATTCCCGCAACCAAGCGTCAAATTCCCCCCATCCCTCAGCCCCGGCCGCCTCTTCCCATTCCATCACCGGATTCTCGGCCATCTCTTGTTGTAAGTATTGCGATAACTCAAAGGAAGACAATTGCAGAATTGCGATCGCTTGGCGCAACTCTTGAGTAAGGATCAACTTTTGCGTTTGTTGCTGCCACAGTCCGAACCCCATCTGCATCCGTCCTCACCTCCTGTTCATCCCCGCTTCAATCCTTCTTTACAGTTTAACTATTTCGCGATATAGCGCAACATTCCTGCCGCGGGTTCGACAAAAATCCCTGGAAATCGGCATGTTGTTGCCCGGCAGGCCGTACAATTCAATAATGACCACGCATCTCTGGGAGGGTTGGTCATGCGCATTGGGTGTATCGGGACCGGGACCATCGGAAGCATGTTGATCGAGGCGTTGTCTTCAAAACTGCCCGAACCCCCGGACTTTGTCGCTTGCAATCGCAGCCGGGACAAAATTGCCGCCCTCGCCCGGCGGGTTCCCAGTCTGGTCATGGTGGCGACGGCAGCGGAAGTGGCCCAGCGGTCACAAACCCTATTTATCTGCGTCAAATCGCCAGATCTCGACCCGGTGATCGACCAAATTCGCCCTTTTCTCTCGCCGGACCACGTCCTTCTGATCACCGCCAGCGGGTTTGAGGTGGAGCGCCTCGAACACCGAGTTCCGGCCCGTGTGGGAAAAATCATTCCCAGCATCACCCAGTTGGCAGGAGGCGGCGCAATCCTAACCCAGTACGGACCCCGGATGGACCGGGAAAGCTGCCGGAGCGTGGACGGGCTCCTGTCTTTCATCGGCACCCCTTTGCCGGTGACCGACGATCAGATTCGGGTGTACGCAGACCTCACCAGTTGCGGGCCGGCATTCTTCGCCGCCATCCTTCAAGCCTTCGCCCGGGCAGCGTCAGCCACGGGCCGAATCGGTGCCGGTGACGCCGAGCATCTGCTACAACTGACATGGAGTGCCACCGCCCGCCTCTTTGAAAACGGGATTACCCCCGAAGACGTGCGTCGGAGAGTTTCGGTCCCCGGCGGCGTGACCGAAGCTGGACTCGCCGTGCTCGACCCCGGTGCCGACACCCTATTCCGCGATCTGTTCGCCGCCACCCAAGCGCACCATCTCAGCCACCGGCCGAGCCCCGGGCAAACCCGGGACAAATGGCCCGATACGGACAGACCCGGCACATCGAGAGGTCCTCTGTAAAAGGATACGCTTCGATGCGCCATTCTCGCGACAAATGATTGAGCCTAGCATCCACGCGTTCCAATGCTTCCCTCACGTTCTCGGGATCGACCGGCACCGGGGCGAGTACGCCCGGGTCTGTGAAGTACAGATACGCCTCATCCACAGGGGCGAGATTTCGTCCCACCGCCCACGCGTACAGTTGGACTTGAAGCCGATAATGATCCACCAGGGCCCCCACCCCGTCCGGCGCCGTGCGGTTCGTCTTAAAATCCACCACCACCGTGCGGCCGTCGGCGACAAAGATTTTGTCCACCTGCCCATGAAGGTCCCAGACCCGTTCTGCTCCTTGTAACCGGAGGTAGAAAGGCCACTCACTCCACACGCGCTGGGCCCGGTTTAGCCGTTTGGACAACTCCCCGTCGGCGTAACGGAGCAACTCCTCCCGCACCTCTTCCCGAGCCCTGCGGCCGAGCGGGCCCATTAAACGAAATTCCTCCAACACCTGGTCCAAGCGGTCCAGAATCGGTTCCGCCCCGGTCCAGCGCTCACACACCCGGTGAACCACCGTACCTCGGAGAAGAGGGGACCAACCGACTCCCTCGATCTCCGCTGGCCCTTGATCCCCACCCATCTCTGGGTCAGGGATCTCCTGTTCACCTGGCACTCCGTCCCCACTCGCCGTTTCAAAGGCCTGATCGAGGGCGGGCAGGCGCAAAGCCCAGTGATAGTAGTAGCGCCGGGGGCAGATATCATACTCCAACAAACGGCTGGCGGACACGGTGGCCATCTCCGGACGTCCGAGAGGCCCGCCGCCAGGCGTGATCACGAAATCCTCTCGATCCCAGCCCCCCTCGGCATTCCCCAGGGTGAGAATGTGGTGAACCAGTCGGGCGGCCTCTCCTTTCGCCTGGCCCTCCGCCATCTGTGCGCCGGAATCAAAGGATTCGATCACCTCCGGGCCTTCGCCGGGCCGGTCCTCGCTGACGCCTCTGTTTTTGGGCTGCGGGCGGGCCGCATCTATGAACCCGGCCGCCCCATCCGGCGCTGCCACCCGGGTCCAGATCACGCCTTCGCCTGCATGGCCAACCAACTCCTCGGCGCCCGAAAGGTCGCCCTGAGCGAGGGAACAGATCAGCCAATCAAACCAACTCCGGGCTTGGTCCACCGTCAGCGGACCTTTTTTCTTGGAGGGCAGCTTTCGAGTGCCAAAAAGGGCGAGGTGATCCCGGGCCCGGGTCAATGCCACATAAAATTTGCGCATCTCCTCCTCCCGGTCTTTGCGCGCCTCTCCTTCCCGCACCCGCTCATACCACCCGAAGCCGGCGTACTCCCCGACCCCGGGCCATTTAACCGCCAAAGCCCCGTCTTCGTCCATGCACCACATCTCTCTCCGGGAGCGAAAAGGCCGGGCCAAATCCGGTAGCACCACCACGGGAAACTCCAGACCCTTGGACTGGTGGACCGTCATCACCGTCACCGCATCGGCCCCGTCGACAACCTGGGCTTCCTCCTCGTCGGTGTCGTCCTCGATTTGCCATTGAATCCAGGAAAGAAAAGCGGATAGGAACACCCGTCCCTCAGCTTCCCTCTCGTAGGCCATTTCAATAAAACGCCGCACGTTCTCCGCCTTTTGCCTGCCACCTGAGGTTTGCAGGAGAGTCGGCACGATCCCCGTTTCATCCACGATCCGCTCCACCAGGGCCCCCGCCGATTCCCAGGCGGCCCGTCGGCGCCACTTGGCGACCTGCCGGGCCGCATCCTCCGCCGCCCTTCGATCCCACGGGGAAAGGGGCAGTTTGTGACTCCCGTCGACCCACCCGAGCGGATCCGCCGAGAACGCCAGCAGTCCACTTTCTTTCCCTCGGCCCGTGGCCAGGGCGATGATCGTCAGCCCATCGTCCGACATGCCGAACAAGGGCGAACGCAGCGCTCCAATCATGGCGACCTCATCACCGGGATCGTACACCCACCGCAAAACCTGGATGAGATCCCGGACTTCCTGGCGGCGAAAAAAGTTCCGGCTTCCGGCGATGCGGTACGGCACCCCGGCCTCTTGAAGGGCGAGTTCGTACACGGGCAGGTGTGTGGAGACGGCGAGGAGCATGGCCACGTCACCGTAGCGGGCCGGACGGGGACCGGATTCGTCCCCCACGGTACCCCCGCTTTGTACAAAACGTCGGATCCAACGGGCAGCCTCGGTGGCTTCGACCAGGCGACCGGCCAAACCTTCGGAATCGATGTGCACGATTTCGACCGATCCCCCCATTTTCTCGCGGGTCGGGACGAGGGGTTCGTACTCGATTTTGGAGGATTGCGGGGCGGCGTTTTCCCTGTTCGCCGATTCACCCATAACCGGACCGAGGACGCGGTTGACAAAGTCTAAGATGGGGCCCTGGGAACGGAAGTTGTGTCGAAGGGACACGGCGACCCCACCCTTTTCCTGCACCTGCTGGCGGGTTTCGACGAACACAGACACATCGGCTCCACGAAACCGGTAAATGGACTGTTTCCCATCCCCGACGACAAACAGCCGGGCGCCGCCATCGAGTAAGAGTCCCACCAGGCGGGCCTGAAGGCGGTTCGTGTCCTGAAACTCGTCCACCATCACATACCGCAAGGAAGCGGTCCAGTGGCGGCGCACCTCAGAGTCTTCCAGCAGCCGCACCGCCCTCAGTTGCAGATCTGTGTAATCGAGAGCCCGGTGTCCGGCCTTTTTCTCTTCGTACCGCCGGGCGACCCGATCCCACAACCGGCACAGCCCCTCGGTGACCTCAGGGAGATCGGCCGCTTGGACCGCTTCTGCCGCCGCTTTCACCGCGGCCTTCCACTCTGCCACCGCATCGCCGAGGACCTTGGGAGCGTTACCGCTCCACATCTCTTTATCCAGTCGGCGCAGCCGCTCCTCCCAATCTTCGGTGACCCGGCCGTCCCAGGAAGCTAGGGCCTCCTCCATCTCCGGCCAACTCGCCGCAAACTTCATGATTTTCTCGTAAGCCTTGGTGGTGGACGACACCTTTTGCCCGTCCTCCACCATTCGCCGTCCGGCATCGAGCAGGGCTTCCCGGACCTGCAACCACCGCTTTGCTTCCCGGGCCAGGGATTCCCGGGAGACCGCCCACACCTCAGCCCCGGTTCGGTCCTCCTCCCGCCAGGTGGTCCCCAGTTGCAGGACCAGGTCCATCGCCCCTGTCTCCCCGTAGACGAGCAGGGCGGTGCGAATCGCCGACTCCTCTTCCTTCAAGGCCTCCAGGATGGCCTCCTGGGCCGATTCCCGGAGGATTCGCCGGGCCTCGGGCTCGTCCAGCACCACGAAGTCCGGGTCCACCCCGGCCTCAAAAGGATACCGCCGGATCAGAGCCGCGCAGTAGCTGTGGATCGTGCTAATCGGAGCGGTTTCCAGCTCTTCTTCATAGGGCAAGAGCCTCGTTTCCCCCGCTTCGATCAACTGCCTCAGCCGGGCCCGGATTTTTCTCCGCATGTCCGCCGCCGCCGCTTCGGTAAACGTAATGGCGATGATCTCCCCCGGCCGGCAAGGCGTGCCGGTCGGAATGGGCGCATCTGTGTCCTTGGGCGGAGGAAGGGTAGGGCGCCCATTCAACATGGCCGCATATCGCTCGGTCAACACCCAGGTCTTCCCGGAACCCGCCCCAGCGGTCACCACCACATCGGACCTGAGGGCTGTAATCGCCTTCCACTGATCTTCAGTCGGCCTCAGCACCGCTCTGATCCTCCCCTTTGGACCCCACACCTTTTCGCAACAGCAAGACGTCATGTTTGCGGCATGCGTGCCCGAATTCACAACTCCGCTCCAGACAAGCCCCGGGAGCCACCGGGTAATCGCCTGCCCGCATCCGGCCGTGATATTCCAGAATATAGTCCAGGGCTTGATCGATCAACGCCCGCCACTCCTCGTCCCCAAGGCCCACGCGGGGGCCCAAGCCGTGGTCCGCCCCTTTACGCCAGAGGCCTTCCTTTTGACGATCCGGGCGCTCCAGCCCATAATACGCCGCACCCAGGGGTTCCCCATCCGGGTAAAGCGCTTGGCGGACAATTTCCATATAAAGGGGCAGTTGCACATCGATTCCTTTCGCGATGGCCGCTTTGCCATGCCGCCCGCCACCGGTGGTCCGTTTGTAGTCGTAAACGATGAACCGGCCCTGGGCATCGGCGTCAATACGGTCCACTCGCCCCTGAAACAAAAGCCCCTCCACCGCCATGGGGTTCGGAGAAGATGCCGGGTCGGACGAATCGTCCTCGCCCCCGAAAGCCCATTCAAAATACCTCGGCCGCAGGCCAGATCCCCGGCGCTGGGTCCAGTCGTAAGCGACCCACTTCCAAATTCGGTTCCTCATCCGTTCTCGTTGGAGGGACCAGGTCGGGAATTCCTTCAACCCCAACCGCTCTTCCAGGGCCTGCACTTCCTCCCCCCACCGTCGGTCCAGCAGCCCCAGCACCCGGTCGATATCGAACCACAGGTTCCCGTCCCCTGCTTCTGCCAGATCCCGAACTTCGCGAAACAATCCGCTCAGCACCCGGTGATACAGCAGGCCCGCCTCCAGCGCGTCCAAAGGTTCCCGGGCCCCCCTCTCCACTTCGATCTTCCAGACCCGCCGCAGTAAAAAGCGAAACGGGCACGTCCCGTAATCGTTGAACATCGATACGCTGTAAACCCGGTCCTCGGAAAAGCGCTGGCCGAACTCGGCCTGGGCAAAATCACTGGACAGTCGGCCTTCCCACGGGGAAAATTCCGGACCTTCTCGAAGTTTTTCGATCATCGCCTTGGCCGCGAGCCTTCGCCACCGTCCGGACAGGGGGGCGCCAACCGGATCGGCAGGAGCGTCCATCCAAATCTCTGGCGCACCTGCGGCAAGCGCCCTCTGCGCCTCCCACTCCCGCCACTGGGCCACATGGGCAAAGGGAGGTCCGCCCTCCCTGGGATCTCCGGGTTGTTGGGGAAGCCCTGCGACCGAGCCGAATTCTTGCCCACCCCCGGGGAGACATTGCCCACTCCGCCACAGTTGCTCAAGAATCCGAGACGGAAGCTTCCCTTCCGCTTCTATGTAAGTCAAAGCCACCTGGATACCCGGGGTTGCCAGGAGACGCAACAGGTGTTCTTCATGTTGGGTTCGCAGTTCCGCCGGCCGGGGCCATTCATAGCCCCGGCGTTCCAGTACATCGTAGAGGGATTCGGGAAACCCTTCTTCCCGCTCCGGGGGAGGCCAGATCCCTTCGTTCACATCCGGAACCACCGCCGCTTCGAGATCCAAGACCCAGGCCGTCTCCGGAGACACCACCCGGATCCCATCTTCTTGACCCGGCCGAACGATCAACCGCCGGCCCTCCAGCTCTTCCCGCAACCAACGCGCCCATTCCTTCCGGGTACACCTCCCCGGCCATCCCACCCAACTGTCCGTCTCCCGCCACTCCCGCAGCATGGCCCGCAACACGGCATAAGCTTCTAGATCCTGGCGTATCCCCGCCCATTCCTCCGATCCCGCTTCTCGCGCCCGACGGCGCAAGGCCCGCTCTACTTCCATCTCTTCCAGCAAGCCTTCCAGGGCGTCCGCCCATTCGGACAACGACCCCTTCTCCGGCATCCCCGCCAGCCGGTCCCGCAACTGTCCGAGCCATGTGAGAACATCCTCCAGTTCCCTACGCTCCCCGGGTAAAAGATCGGTCTCCGCCTCCAGGGCTCTCCGGACATCGGCCATCCACCCGTCGGCCCCCGCGCGTTCCAGGCGTGGGTCTGCCCTCCGGGCCAACACCCAGTGCCGCGGTCGTCCGTCCGGGGCGTACACATCGGACGCCACGGTAAAAAGCGCCGCCCGGCTCCAAAGCCCCTGTGCCAACTCCAATAAACTGAGCACAAATTGAATCAACGGCGCCGCCGTTCCGGGGCGTACCACCGGCTCGGCCAGGGAGATCCCCCGATCCGCCAAAGCCCGAACCAAAGCCGAGTCCGGCGTCGGCGGCCGGCTGGTGACCACGGCGATCCGCCGGGGTAAAAGGCCCTCCGCCAGCCGATCCGCCACCCAGCCTGCGACTCCCGCCCACTGGCTCGCTTCGTCGGGAAAAGCAAGACTTACCGCCGCTGGGCGACGACCGCCTTGAGGCAACAGATTGCCCCCTGGTTGCATGGTAAAACCCTGGCGGGTCAGAAGCCTCCATCCACCCCGTTCCAAAGGCCCGCTATCGCTGAGCACCCCCGGGATCTCGACAGGGGGGAGACAGACCTCCACCGCCTCAACGCCCCGTATCGCGGCCACAAACCGGACAGCCGCGGCACTCAACCTGGAAAATCCGTACACAACAACCCGGCTCACTCCGGGCAGCCACTCCGGAAGGGGGCGCTCCCCGAGGAGAGCCGCTGCCCGTCCCAACATCTCCGCCTCGTCCGCCGCCCCTCCGCGCATTCCCTGGGCCTCCACCACCGCCCGAAGCAGCCCGGCCAGCCAGCGCACCCGGCCCGCCTCCCGCCGGGGCAATCCTTCCGCCGCCTCTTCCAAAATCTCCGGGGGGATTTCCGCTTCCCGCAGCCGCTGAATGAGCCTCGCCGCCCTGCGCCGGACACCCGGCCAAGCGAGGGGATCCAGCGCCGGTCCTCCGCAGGGCGCCCCGAGCCGAGACATGGCCCGGCCGACCAGACGCATTCGGACGGCCCTGGAGATGGGAATCCAGCGTTCTCCGGCGGCCGAAAGAAGACTTGCCGCCGCTTCTTCCAACGTCCATACTCTACCGGAGCCGAGGCTGTCAGCGACCTCTAGCCACCGGTCCCGGACCGCCCGGGCCACCGCCCCGTCCGGGACCAACCACAGGACCCCCGCCCCGGGCGCTGTCTTCGACCGATCAAAGGGCGAACCGGCCACGATCTGCCTCCTCGTACTCACCCATTCACCCCTCCTCTGGGCCGCGCTTTCTCACACGTCCCGGTGCCCCCCTGCCTTTTGCCAACCCGGACCCCCATATCTTTGTCCGCCGGCGCACACCCAGTCCGCCCTCCTGCATACACTGGCCTAGGTGACCCCGGCGGAAGGAGGCATCCGTCATGATTCAAGAACACGACCGGGATCTCAGCGAAGGTTGGTGGAACGGCAAGCCCGTGCGCTTCCTCGCCGGTGGGCCGACCGCTCTGGCACCGGCGGGAATTTATATCGCGGTGCGAAGCTGGAGTTCAGAAGGACGTCCCCAACTCGTCGAAGGCCAGCGGCCCATCCTCGATGCCCTGCCGGGGCGGCCGGGCTACAGCGCCCTTCGCTTTGTGCATTATTTTGAACTCCACTCCGGCCTTCAGCCCGATGCCGTCCGCAGCGTGGCCGACGTTCTGAACCGGGCCAGCCGCATTCACACCCCCGGACACGTCGTGCATACTCCCGTGGTCCCCCCATCTACCCGGACGCTGTGGCCCACCGTGCTGGCCTGGCACGACAGCAACGAAGTCGCCTTTTTGGACGGGGGCCTCGCTCCCCTGGCCGTCAACCGGATCTACCTCGGCATTCGGGGCGTCGACCGCAAACAGAACCGCCTCATCTACATCCCCGGACAGCGGTGGATCTTCGAATGGGCACCGGGTCATCCGGCCTATGGACCCATCGCTCGGGTCCACTACGTAGAACTCGCCGACCCCGACTCCGGCGGAGGGCCGCGCAGTGTCGCCGACCTCCTGAAACAAAGCCGGGCCCTTCACATCACCCGGACCTTCGTCACGGCGGCGATTTTGGAAATCGACGGCAAACCCGCCTCCCCGACCCCACCCCCGGGCCGTCCATGAGGAAGAGACTAACCTCCGGACTCCCTCACCCGCCTGGCCCACTCGTCCAGTTTGCGCAGCCGATGATTCACCCCGGATTTCGTCACCCCGCCACCCAACAACGCCCCCAGCTCTTTCAGATTGATGTCTGGGTGGCGCAGGCGCAGTTCGGCGACCTCCCGGAGTTTCGGCGGGAGGTTGTCCAAGCCGATGGTGCGCTCTAAGAGGCGGATATTCTCGATCTGCCGCACCGCCGCCTGAACCGTCTTACTTAAATTCGCCGTTTCGCAGTTTACGAGTCGATTCACTTGATTGCGCATGTCTTTCAAGATGCGAACGTCCTCGAAGCGGAGCAGGGCTTGGTGGGCCCCGACGAGGTTCAGAAACTCGACGATCTTTTCCCCTTCTTTGAGATAAACGATCTCACCCCGTTTGCGTTGGATCGCCCGGGCATCCAAATCATAAGTCCCCAGAAGTCGGAGAAACCCTTTACTCAACTCCGCATCCCCGAGGGCGATCTCCAAATGATACGAGGCGCCCTCGGGGTTGTTCACCGAACCCGCCGCCAAAAATGCCCCCCGCATATACGCTCGGCGACAACAGTCCCGACCCAGAAGCCGCGTCGGCACTCCTCCTTCCAGGCTCTCCCCTCGCCGGGAGATCTCCAAAAACTCGAGCACTTCCTCTGCCCGCCTGGAGATTCGAACCAGATACACATTATTTTTTCGTAGCCGCATTTTCTTGCGGACCAAGACCTCTGCGTGCACCTGAAAGACATCTTTCAGCAACAGGTAGATCCGCCGGGCGATGGCAGCATTTTCCGTGGCAATGTCCAGGACCTCTCGATTCTCTACCGTGTGAAGGCTGCCGTTCAACCGCAGGAGCGCGGACAGCTCCGCCCGCTTGCAACACGGTTTGTTCACCACCCCGGTCAGCTCTTTTTTCGTCTCCGCCGCAAAAGACACGGCCGATCCCCCCTTTAACGGCGCCGCCGCCATGACCTCCGGGCACGCCTGGCCAACTGCACGATGCGTCGGCTCACTTTTTCGGCGTCGTGCCACGCATACCGGTCCAGGCGGAGAAAATCCCCGGTGATCACCCGGACACCCATGCGCTCCAGGGCCGAGACGTCCGCCGCCACGGGATGCGCCCCCTCGTTCCGATACCGGCGCAGGGCCTCCTCCGGAATGGGAGCTGTGTGTACTACGGCAAAGTCAAAAAAGGGAAAGCCAATGTGGTCGTATATCGCTTTCACGTGATCGGAGGCTGTGAACCCGTCCGTCTCGCCGGGCTGGGTCATCACATTGCACACATAGACTTTCCAGGCCCGGCTGCGGCAAATCGCCCGGGCGACCTCCGGAACGAGCAAATTCGGAATAATGCTGGTATACAGGCTCCCCGGTCCCAGCACCACCACATCGGCTTTCTCAATCGCCTCCACCACCTCTTCGGGCGCCTCGGCATCCGCAGGGGCGATGGCCACCCGCACAATTCGCCCCCCGGCGGCGGGAATCCGAGACTCTCCGGTGATCTCCCGACCGTCCTCCAACCTCGCCTTAAGAACCACCGCCCGCCGGGCTGCTGGCAACACCCGGCCCCGCACCGCGAGTACCCGGCTGGCCTCCCGGACCGCCGTCTCAAAATCCCCGGTCACATCCGCCATCGCCGCGATAAACAAATTGCCGAAGCTGTGCCCGGCAAGGCCGTCGTCATCACCCTGAAAGCGGTGCTGCCACAACTGTTCCATGAGCGGCTCCGTGTCGGCCAGCGCCACGAGACAATTGCGTATATCCCCCGGGGGAGGCATCCCAAAAGCCGAGCGCAGCCTCCCGGAGCTCCCTCCGTCGTCGGCCACCGTCACCACGGCGGTCAAATCCACCTCGTGCATCTTGAGCCCCCGGAGGAGCACCGATTGACCCGTTCCGCCGCCGATCACCACCACCCGGGGCCGGTGCAGGGGAGCCCACCGCTCCCGCCAGTTCCGGCGCTTTTCCCACCACGCACCTAGAATCAGCACCAGAACGCCAAACACCAGGGCCGACCACCCGAACACCGCCCGCTCGACCCCCGCGGGTCCCAGTTCCCGCCCCGCCGCCAGAACAAACCCCAGCCCGAAAGCCGCTACTCCCCAGCCCCAGGCCCACCACGCCTTACCCATCCACATCGGCGCCTTTCGCCGGATCCCGGTGAATATCCCGGTGGTACACGTGGACTTTCTCCCGGGCTTGATAATGTCGGCGCAACAATTCCACCATCGCCACGGACCGGTGTTGCCCGCCGGTGCACCCCACCGCCACCACCAATTGGCTACGCCCTTCTTTCACGTATTGGGGGAGCAGAAAGTCCAGCATATCTGTGAGTTTGTCGGAAAAGGTCTTCGCCGCAGGCCATTTCATCACATACTCGTACACGTCGAGATCCAAACCCGTCAAAGGGCGAAGGGCGTCCAAATAATACGGATTGGGAAGGAATCGAACATCGAATACGAGATCCGCATCGATGGGTACGCCATACTTGAATCCGAAGGACACCAAATGCAAAGTCAGCCGATTGATGTCCGACCCGCTAAAATGCGCCGCAATCTTCTCTTTCAGCTCCGCCGGCTTGAGAAGACTGGTATCGATGATCCAGTCGGCCCGGTCCCGGATCTCCTCCAAGAGCCTGCGTTCTTTCCCAATCCCTTCCAGAATCCGGTTGCCCTGGGCCAAGGGATGCCGTCGCCGGGTCGCCTTGTACCGCCGCACGAGCACCTCGTCCCGGGCTTCGAGAAACAGGATCCGGTACTGCACTCCGTATTGTTCCTCCAGGTCTTTCAGCGCCATCAGCAGATGAGAGAACCAGGAACCGCCGCGGATGTCGCACACCAGCGCCAACCGGGAAACCTTCCCTTCAGATTGGCGCATCAATTCCGCAAACTTCGGGATCAGCGCCGGAGGCAGGTTATCCACGCAAAAATACCCCAGGTCTTCGAGACTTTGTACCGCCACGGTCTTTCCGGCCCCGGACAATCCCGTGATGATGACCAACTGCAAATCTCTCTCCACCTGTTCCTCCTCCATGCCGTCATCCCCCCACCTCTTCCCCCATAAGCATATCACGGCGCAAAAAGAAGAGACAATGAATTATTCTTAATACCAAAAATCCAGGCCGAACTCCGGTTCATTTTCTCCACAAAAAAAGAAGGCGTCCCAAGACACCTTCGCGATTGTATTCAGATCAAAGGGGGTCAGATGTGATACATCTATATCTTAAACCGATCGTGCCAAGGATGGGTGATGATCTTCTAAAGAATGTGTGGAGATCTGTTTAGAATCCCGCCCACGTTCATGCCGATCCCCCCAGACCACCGAACGACCAAGCCAAGCCCAACTTAATCGGTCAACATACAGGTCTCGATGATCAACCACAGCCGATCCCCCAGCCCCTGCTGGGAGACCTTGTAACGCTCGGCCACCTCTTTCCGGGAGAAAGGCAAATGACACCGATGACGGGCCGCACACTCCAAAGCTCCGGCCCACAACTCCGGCTTGCGCACCCGGGGGGCCTGCAGATGAATCAATTGGGTGAACTCCGACCAAATCTCCATCGCCACTTTGGCCAGCGTCGTTTCCCCCCTGCCCTGGAGTTCCTGAACCGCCAGTTGTACAATCCGCTGCCACTCCGGGCGCCCGGCCAGGGATCTCGCGGACTCCGGGCGAAAATCCACCGGCAGAATCCTGGACGGGAGGCCGATCTCCACAATCTCCTCGGGCTGAAGTTCAAACATCCCTTTCAGCGCGGCCTGTTTCACCGGCAGATACTCATCGTCATCCAGAAGCAAAAAGCGCAGCGCCCGCTCCACATCTTCTCCGCCAAAACTCACCACCAACGGAATGACTTGCTTTTTCGTGACGGGATCCCCGTGGCGGAGCACCCACATGAGAGACGAACGGACCACCGACTCCGGCGGCCAAAGTTCCCGCCCCAACTTCGACCCCGGGTCTTCAGAACCGGGACCGTTTAAACGAGTGGTATCCGCATAAGGAAGAACATATTGATAGCTGACAGGGAGCACCTCGAGGCCGCGGCTGATCGCCTCCCGAACTACCTCTTCGTAATAGCGCCCGATCCCGGAAGAAGGATCCAGGACCTGCACCTCTTCCCAGAGGCGGGCCGCCTTTCGCAACCGCCCCAGGTTCGAGGCCGCCGCCGCCAAGGCGTGAACCACTGGCGCCTCCGGGCGCGGTAAGAACCTCACCAGATGGTTAAAAATATCATAAGCCGTGCGGTGTTCTTGAAGAATGCCCATGGTGGTCCCCAGTTTGTACGCCAGTTCGGGCTGTATCGGCCTGAGTCTCCGCAGTTGATCAAGGAGGGCTTGGGTTTGTTCTTCCTTTCCCGCAGAACGGTAAAAAATCGCCAAATTGCACACCGCGTGGAGGTTGCCAGGCTGAAGCTCCAGGACCCCTTTGGCCGTTTCGATGGCTTTTTCGACATCTCCGAGGTAATAATACGCTAAGGACAGGTTGTTCCGGTCCACGGTGGCGTCAGACGACTCTTGAACCTTCGCTTCAAGGTAAGCCGCCGCATCGAGAAACCTTCCATCTTCCAGAAAACGCCGCGCCACGTCCTCGTCGCCCCTCAACCGAATCCGACCGTCTCGGCGCCTGCGCACCATGCGGGTCCCGAACTCGGTCACCAGGATATCCAACATTTCTTCAGCTTCCTCCGCGAATTCCCCTTCGGGATCCACTTCCAGGTAACGCGAGGCATATTCCTGGGCGAGGTCGTACAACCCGAGGTTGGCAAAATTATTGGCCATGTAGAAATAACACTCGTACATTTTCGGATCCAGTTCGAGAAGAACCCGCTCCAACACTTCATTCGAAGCCTGATAGTCCCCGAGCTCGGACAGTACCCCCGCCAAATTGCAGTGGTTGACCGGGTTCGCCGGCTCGTATTCCACGACTTTCCGGAAGTATTTCAAGGCCCGGGGAAGATCGTGTCGATCCAGCGAGCGCACGGCCCGTTCAAAAAAGAACGTCGCATCCATGCGCACGAGCGCCACCTTGTGACCTTTGGGTTTGCCGCTGGTACCCCCTTGCTTCGCCATCCCCAACACCTCCTCAACCGCGCCTTTGGGAAAACCTCTGCCTCCAGTGTACCAATGATCCCCATCTTACGATAGAGGGATTTTTTCACACCGTCTCACGGTCTGACCGCCAGGCCAAATAGACCATAAATCCCGCTGCCAGCACAACCACCGCCACGCTGGTCCACTGGGCAGCCGTCCAGCCGAAAAGAAACCGCGGGCTGTCCCCCCGAAGCATTTCTAAGAAGAACCGCGCTCCATTGTACAGGATCACATAAATGAAAAACACCCACCCCTTGGGCAATCTCCACTGTTTCAGGATCAGGAGCAGGGCAAAAATCACGACGTCTGCCTGGCCTTCCCAGATCTCAGCCGGCCACAGGGGCTGGTCCCCGTATACCTGGCGGGCCAGTGATCCTTGGGGATACAAAATCCCGAAATCCCCGCCCGTGGGCCCCCCAAAGGCGTCGCCGTTCATCACATTGGCCGCCCGGCCAATGCTCTGCCCGAGCACCAACCCCGGGGCTGCGAGATCCATCAATTCCCAAGTGTTGAGTTTATGCCGCCGAACGTACCACAGACCCATCACCAGGGCTCCGACAACCCCGCCTTGAATCGATAGGCCCCCGTGCCAAACTGCGGGGATCTCCCAGGGATGCGCTCGGTAAAACGGCCAATCAAAAAAGAACACCTGCCAAAACCTCGCCCCCACGACCCCGGCCAGAAACAGCCACGGAGCGAGATTCCACAGGTGTTCCACATACCGCTCCTTGCGTTCCACTTTTGCCAAATACAAGGTCACACCGAACCCTAGCAAAAACGCCAGCACGAACAAAGTGCTGTAAGCTCTGACGGGAAATGGGCCAATGTGAAACCAATACGGATGCATGCCTCAACCCCCTGGGCCGCCGCCCCGGACGGCAAACTACGGTACGCTGACGGTGGCCTCCCGGGGGGTACCCACCGGCCGGTGATCCCGATCCACCAAGACCACCCGCACCCGGTGGACACCCGGGTCCACGCCTTGCAACACCACCTTGGGGCTGTAGAGCTCGGCCACTAAACGACCATCGAGGAACACTTGCGCGCCTCCGGTTTGCGGGGCCGCGGACGCACGATCACCCGCCCAGGCAAACCCGTGGGGCGTGATGCCCACCTCCACGCCGTCGGACAGGCCCTGTACCCTCACATCCACCTCGGGTCCCGGTCCCCCGGCGGGAATCCGCCCGGGTCCACCGTTCACTTCCAAGAATACCATTCCCACCACGACAACGCCAAGCACGACCACCGCCATCTTTAGCCGCTCCGCCGCGAACGTCCAACCCGAAACCCTCCGCATGCCGCCACCCTCTCTGTCCACCTCGGAGTTCTATCCGATGTGTACGCCAAAGAGGGCAAGGACATGACCCTTGTCACCGCCGACCGCGCGGGGCTTGGGCCGACCTGGCCCGCTCCTCACCGCCCTGAAACAGCCAGGACTTCGGGCGCCCGGAGTCCCCGTGCACCTCTGCCTCGGTCTTTTCCACGCAAAATGGACAAATGATTTCGTTGTTGTGGGTATTGTCCTCCCGCTTTCCGATAAAATGGCGCCCACACACGACGCAAAAAAGCATCACGGGCACCCACTCCTCCTTTGGCACACGATGTTGAGGGTTAGCGCGGCACGGATCCGGCGCAGTCCGGCATCCACCCGGCTCGGCGACCGCAACCACCCCGCGTTGGCTTTAAGTTTACCGCATTCCCCCGAGGAAGTACCAGACCCTTTTTGTGGGTTTTACAAAAAAATGTGGTGTCCGTCCACACCCCCTTGTCGGGGAGTGGCATAGGAATATGGCAGAGCGTCGACCATTCACCTTCGGCGCGTGAGGAGGAAGGCCATGACCCCGAACCCGCAACAGACCCGGAGGCCGTCCGTTCGCCCTGGACAGCGCATCACCGTCGCCACGCCACAGGGCACATACCGGGGCATCGTGTACGCCGTGCATCCCGAAGGAATGTGGCTCATGTCCCCTGAGGATCAAGCGCCGCCGATTATTCCGTTAAATCGGGCTCCCGGCGGGCAGATCGAACCTGCATTTTTAGGACTATTCCGATTTATGCCTATGCTTAGAGGCCGGGGACGGCCCGCTACACCCGATCCCCCCGCTGCAGACGGTTGGGCGCCGGGGCCGCCCTTTACGCCCCTGCATGGAACTGTACAGCCGGCGGGACCCTGGTTCAGCCAAAATCCCGGCGGAGCGCCACCTTCCCCTCCGGCCGAGTCTTCCGCCGAGTCCGGCTCGTCCCGGGGGTTCCTCGGTTTTCTGGCCGGCCGGAACCGGTTTTGGTGGCTGCCCCTGGCCTTTTACGGGCTGCGGCTTTTTTTCTGAAGGGCCACAGCCCTTCCCGGTCATCGAAGTCCGTTGAAACCCCTTCGCCAGTCTGTCAATTCGCCGGTTTTCGTCCGGTCACCACCACATAACCTAAGTGCTTTGCGTGTCGCGCCATCAGCTCGGTGTTGGCCCGGAGCACCTCCCGGACTTCGGCGTCGTCCAGGGCGGTGGATCTCAGATCCCATCGATCCGGGTCGTCCCATTCGTCCTTCAAAGCCCGATTCAGGTCGATTCTCCGGGCCTCGACGAGTCGCACGTCCGAGAATCCAACCCGACGGTACAACGCCTCCCAGTCCCCATAGAGTGGTAAATCCTTCACTCCGTACAGATCCTCGATCGCCCGGGCGGTCTCGGCGGGCAGGGCGTGTCTGGCCGCCATTTCCACGTCCAGGACTCCGCCCCCCGGCACCAAAAGCTTTCGGTACTGCTCCACGGCCTTCTCCCGGGACACGAACACCGTCACCGATTCGGCGATCACCCAATCAAAAGACGCCTCGTCGAAGGGAGGGGCGAGCAAATCCCCCGGGACGAACTCCGCCGCAACGCCTTCCAGGCGGGCCCGACGCCGGGCCTTTCGAATCATGAGCGGCTGAAGATCCAGCCCCGTCACCCGGCAGCCAAACCGTTTTGCCATGTAACAGGCTGTGCGCCCCGTGCCGCAACCCACGTCTAGGACCCGGGTATCCGGGCCGAGGGACAATTGACCGATCCATTTTTTTGTCAAGGCAAACCCACCGGGATGGGCGCTCCCCGCCCCTACTTTCGCCAGCACTTCCTGGTACCGATTCACCGACGATCCCTCCCTGCTGTGACCATTGTATGGAGAAGCAGGGAAGACCGCCCGGGCGCGGGACAGGTCCCGGGGCGGACAGGCAGGAGGAGCCCAAAGGGCTCCCCACGGGACTCGACAAAGGTCGGTTCTGGACGTGCGAAATCATTGCACGCGCTTGTCCCGGCCGGACCAGTACCGCTCCCGAAGCTTGAATTTCTGCAGTTTTCCCGTGGCCGTGCGGGGAAGCTCGTCCACGAACTCGTAGTCTTTCGGGCACTTAAAGTGGGCCAGGCGCGCCCGGCAGAATTCGTTCAGTTCTTCCGCGGTAACTTGATGGCCCGGTTTCACCACCACAAGCGCCACCGGCACCTCGCCCCACCGCTCGTCGGGCCGGGCCACGACCCCGACATCCGACACCGCCGGGTGTTGATAGAGCACCCCTTCCACTTCCACCGAAGAAATGTTTTCACCGCCGGAAATAATCACATCTTTGAGCCGGTCGACGATCTCGATAAATCCGTTCGGGTGCACCACGGCGAGATCGCCGCTGTGGAACCAACCGTCCCGGATCGCCCGAGCCGTCTCCTCGGGCTGCTTGTAATACCCTTCCATGACCACGTTGCCCCGGGCCACGATCTCCCCGATCTCCCGACCGTTCCACTCCACCTCGGAACCGTCCTCCCGAACCACCTTCGTTTCCCCGCTGAAAACCATCTCGACCCCTTGGCGGGCCTTGAGAACCGCCTGTTCCTCCGGCGACAAGCTCTCGAATTCCTTGCGCCACTCGCAGTAGCTGATAAAAGGGGAAGTCTCCGTGAGCCCGTAAACGTGGATGACTTCCATGTGGAGGTATTTTTGCACCCGGTCGATGATGGCAGCGGGGGGAGGTGAACCGGCCGTCCCCATCCGGGGCCGGGTGGTGATGCGCACCTGTTCCACGTTCGGGGCTTGGACCAACATACTGAGCACCGTGGGAGCCCCACAGGCCAGGGTGATCCCCTCTTTCTCGTAGAGGTTCAGGATCTTCACCGGATCCACCTTGCGCAGGCAGACGTGGGTCGCCCCTACGGCCGTGATCGCCCAGACCCCACCCCAGCCGTTGGCGTGAAACATGGGCAGGGTGTGCAGGTACACGTCATCATGAGACACCCGAAGATGAAAAAGAAAATCGGCGGCATTCAGATAATTCCCTCGGTGGGTCATGACCACCCCTTTGGGTTTCGACGTGGTGCCGCTGGTGTAGTTAATGCTGATCGTCTGGTTCTCATCGATTTCCACATCGATCGGCTCGGGGGAAGATTCGGCCAAAAGGGCCTCGTAATCCATGGCTTCCAACGGGGAGGAGAAGCCGGAATCGATCTGGATATACTGGCGGACCTTCGGCAGCCGGGAACGAATGTCGTGAATCCGTTCGCCCCATTCCGCATCGACGATGACCACTTCGGAATCGCTGTGGTCGATGACGTACCCGAGCTCATCGGGATTGAGGCGGATGTTGAGGGGTACAATCACCGCTCCCATTTGACAAATCCCGTAAAAGCATTCGAGCATTGGATGGGTGTTGGGCACCATTACAGCGACTTTTGTGCCCGCCGCCACCCCAAGTTTGCGGAGAGCATTCGAGAGGCGGTTCACCCGGTCATCAAACTCCCGGTACGTGAATCGTTTGTCCTCGTCAATCACTGCGATCTTGTCTGGATAGAGTTTCACGGCACGGCGTTTCCAATCCAGTGGCGTCAGTGGCGTAATCAACGCTTGTCCTCCTTTACCCGTCATTCATTCTCCACTCAAGTGTAGTATAACAGAACACGCCCGACGCTGTTGCAAAAAAAGGTGCCTGTCTGGCGCCCGTCTCACTCCCCTGTTGCCATTGCCACCACCGTCATCACCGGAGGTCCGCATGACCTGCTCCCACGCCAATGTCTGCCTGTGTCCTCCGATTAGGGGGTGAGATCGGGTTATAATGGAAAAGTCGGAAACTGTTTCAGCGAGGGAGGCCGAGCCCATGTTGACGGGGAATGCACTGCGCGACCAGTTGCGCAAATACGCGGAGTTAGCGGTCAAAGTCGGGGTGAACCTGCAACCGGGGCAACACCTGGTGATCGGCTACGGAATTCGCCAGGTGCTGCCGGAACACGTGGAATTCGCCCGGATGTTGACGGAAGTGGGGTACGAGGCGGGAGCGAAGTTTGTCCACGTGGACTGGGGGGACGAATGGTGGGTGCGGGAGACCATTTTGCGGGGGGATCTGGAAACCTTTAAATCCCGGGCCCGCCACCAGGTGGAATGGGTGCAGCGCCTGGCCGACGAGGGGGCCGTGTATTTGGCCCTGCCCGCCACGGACCCGGACCTGTTTGCCGGGATCGATCCGAAGCAAGTGACGGCCTTCCTCAACGCCCAGGCGGAGATTTTCCGGCCCTTTAACGATAAGCGGACGAACGACGAGTACGCCTGGTCCCTCATGTCCGCACCGACCCAGGCCTGGGCCGACAAGGTCTTTCCGGAGCTGCCGCCGGAACATCGTCTCGACGCCCTGTGGAACGACATCCTGATCTGCTCCCGGGCGGACGGGCCGGATCCCGTGGGGGCGTGGCGGGAGCATTTGGAGAATTTGAAGAAGCGGGCGCAGTGGTTGACAGACCTTCGGATCCACCGCCTCCATTACCGCGCTCCCGGGACGGACCTCACCGTTGAGTTGCCGGAAACCCACTATTGGGCCGCGGCGTCGAACCAAACGCCCCAAGGGGTGGCCTTCGTGGCGAACATCCCCACCGAAGAAGTGTATACGGTGCCGCTTCGGGAGGGCGTTGAGGGCACCGTGTCCAGCACCATGCCCCTCAACCACAACGGCTCCTTGATTGAGGGCATCCGGTTGCGCTTTGAAAAGGGGAAGATCGTGGAAGCCACGGCGGACCGGGGCGAAAACGCCCTGCGCCACATCGTGGAGACAGACGAGGGCAGTCGATATCTCGGGGAGATTTCCTTGGTCCCGGTGGATTCGCCCATCTTCCAGCGGGGGCGACTCTTCTACAACACCCTGTTCGACGAGAACGCCTCGTGTCATCTGGCCATCGGGAATGCCTACCCCCTCATTGAGGGCGGACATGATCTCGATCGAGCCGCCTGGCGGGCGGCGGGGCTCAACCAGAGCCTGGTGCACGTGGATTTTATGGTCGGATCCGACCGAATGGACATCGACGCCGAAACCCGGTCCGGGGAGACCGTGCCGATTTTTCGGAGCGGGCGATGGGCTGAGTCGGTGTGAACCCGGCCTCATCCGGGCCGCGGGCCCCCCGCCCGGCCCGGATGATTGTTCTGCTATCGTGCCGTTTTACTCTTCCTTTTTTGACCACACGGTCGTTCCATCCTCCAACCAAATGGCCTTCGGGGGGATTTTGCATCGATATCTCCTTGAGGGCTCCAACCTTCACCTGATCCCGGCCCTGAACGGCTGCCCCCGCGGCGGGAAGGAAAGACGCCGCCCGCCGGAGGGTCTCGGGATTGGCCTGAAGTGTCACGGTCCCTCCCTCCTCCGAAAAACCCTGACCCCGTTGATTCACACCCGAATTATACGGAAGTCTAAAAAACCAGGTCAAGAGAGAGTTCTGACGATATCGGTTATGATTGCCCCCACCAGGTACCTGCATTCTGAACTCGGGATATTGACAAATCTTTAGCGATGCGTTTGAATTTTTCCGTAACGCGATAAAAGTAGGGGGGGTCGGAATGGACGGTCAAATTGCGGCGAGGTTGGACCGATTGCCGGTGACTTCGCTCCACCGCAAACTCATGTGGTTGGTAGGCATCGGGGTATTTTTCGACTTATACGACGTATTTTTGGCAGGAATCATGGTGAACGTGTTTAAATCGACTTTCGGTATCGGTGCCGGCCAGCAGTCCGCCTTCATCGCCGCCGGGTTTATCGGCATGTTTGTCGGGGCCGCGACCTTGGGAGGATTGTCGGACCGCTATGGCCGAAGGACCATGTACCTGGTCAATCTCGGGATTTATTCGCTTTTCACCCTCTTGGCCGGATTCGGGCAAAGCTTCGAATGGATTCTGGTCTGTCGCATCATCGCCGGCTTGGGGCTGGGGGCGGAGCTACCCCTGTCCGACGCCTATCTGAGCGAGATGCTGCCGGCTCGGGTGCGTGGAAGGTATATTGCTATCGCGTACACCCTCGGCTTCTGTGCCGTACCAGTGGTCGGGTTCATCGCCCGCTGGCTGGTGCCCACCCAGATACTGGGATTGGCAGGATGGCGGTGGGTGTTCATCCTCGGGGCAGTGGGAGCCATCCTCGTATGGATCGGCCGGCGAGGCTTGCCAGAATCACCGCGTTGGCTCGAGGTCCACGGACGCCGGGAGGAGGCGGAGCGATACGCCGCCCAGATGGAGGAAACGGCAATTCAGGAAGGCCGCGGGACCCTGCCGCCACCCCAGCCCCTCGCCGTGGAGCCGAGTGAGCGGATTCCCATCGCCGACCTCTTTCGCGGGGAGTACCGGAAGCGAACCATTATGCTCTGGTTGTTTCAAATCCTCCAAACGGTAGGGTACTACGGGTTTGGGTCCCTAGGGCCTTTGGTGCTGGCTCACAAGGGATTCGACATCGTGAATACGCTCATGTACTCCGGAATCATGTTTCTGGGTTATCCCATCGGATCATTGCTTTCCCTTCCCATCATCGAACGTTGGGAACGGAAGGCGTGGATTTGCAGCACGGCCTTTGGGATGGCCGTCTTTGGCCTACTCTTTGCGTACAGCACATCGGCGGCTGGTGTTCTCATCTTCGGATTTTTGTACACGGCGGTGAGCAATATTTTCTCCAACGCATTCCACGTGTACCAGGCGGAGATCTATCCCACCAGGGTCAGGGGGACGGCGGTGGGAAGCGCTTACAGCCTCAGCCGGCTGACCAGCGCGGTGATGCCTTTCGTTCTAGTGCCCCTGCTCCAGTCCCGGGGCGCCGCTGCGATGTACGGGGTGGTGGCTTTGGCCATGCTGGTGCTCATCGCAGATATCGCCTGGCTAGGACCGCGGACCACGAAAAAAGCCCTGGAACAGGTCTCGGCGTGAGAGACCGTTGTGAGGAAACGAACACCGCCGGGTCAGTATAAAAAAGGCACAGTACGGATGCACGTATGAATTCCGGCGTGGTAGAATATCCTTGAAAAAGCAGGAGGGGCAACAGCTCCTCCTGCAGCGGTCATCAGCGGCCTGCTCTCCCAAACCTACACAAATCTCACATTGCACAGGGTTTG
>NZ_JAILZZ010000087.1:0-5893 GCF_023512215.1 Kyrpidia sp.
CCCACGACAACGGCGTCCCTTTGACAATATCCTGCTTTGCCTTTCGACCAAGTACATCGTACAGATGACGCGGGTGGAGCCCGTGCGCTGGTCTGATGCTGCGCACATTGTCCTCGGTGAATGTCTCTCCGGCCTTAATGTCTCGAACCACAAACAGTGAACGCCGCAACATCCGGCTCGGCTCTTCGCGAGGGGTAGGACCGTAGGACACCCTCCCAATCGCCTTTTCCGCCATCCGGATCCCTTCTACCATCGCTCTAAACTCATGAGGTTCCAAGGAGAACGCCGAATCCGGGCCGGGTTCGGACCTGGATAAAGTCAGATGCTTTTCAATGATGGACGCACCGAGGGTTACCGCCACCGTCGGTACGTGAACGCTCAATGTGTGGTCAGACAATCCCACCGGTAATCCGAAAGCTTCACGGAGGTGGGGAATGGTCCGCAGATTCATCTCCTCCGGAGGTGCCGGATAACCACTGTTAGTCTTGAGGAGGGCCAACTTTTTTGCCCCGGCCTCCCGAGCTGCATTTACCGCTTCCTCAATTTCCGCCAGGGTGGCCATACCGGTCGATAGAATCAGCGGCTTCCCCGTTTGGGCCGCTTTTCGGATCAACGGGAGGTCGACCAGCTCAAAAGAAGCGATTTTGTGGACCGGCATGCCCAGTTTCTCCAGAAAATCGACTCCTGCAACATCGAAAGAGGTCGAGAACAATGTGATTCCCAGATCATCAGCCGCCCGTTTCAACCCGACATGCCACTCGTAGGGTGTGGCCGCCTCGCTGTAAAGATCGTAGAGGGTGCGCCCCGCCCACAACGTCCCTTCCTGAATGCGGAAGTATGGATTGTCACAGGAAATTGTCAGGCTGTCGGGCGTGTACGTCTGCAACTTGACCGCATCCGCTCCAGCCTCTTTCGCCGCTTGGATCAATTTCACCGCCCGTTCAAAACTCTGCAAATGATTTGCGGACAACTCCGCGATGACGTACGTAGGTCGCCCCGGTCCAATGGTCCGACCCTGAATGTCAATTTCCGTCGTCATCCTCATCCCTCCCCGTCCCGGCCACGCGTCTGACCATCTGAATCACCGGCTGATGGTCCACAATCTTCGTTCCCATTACGCGAAATCCCGCTTTCGTGAATGCCTGGAGTGACGCCTTATTCCCAGGCTTAATATACGCGAGGAGGGTCTCGACGCCTTTCTGCAACATATCTTCGGCTGCTTCGGCGATCACCCGCCCTCCCAACCCTTGACCCCGATATCGTCCATCGATGCTCACGGAGACAACCGCCTCCGTTCCCTGAACATCGAACCGAACTTGTCCAACGGGCAAACCCGGTGTCAACTCGGCCACATACATCAAAACCTGTGGGTCTCCCTTTTTCGCACGAAACCAGCGCACATGGTCGTCCCATGGAATGGGATCAGTAGAAAGTGAATTTTGCCGAACCACCGGATCGTTGGCCCACTCCCACAATAAACGGCAATCCCCTTCCTCAACCTTTCGAAGCAAGATCCGATGTCCGAGAAGGATGCCCACGACCCGTTCAGCCCCCTTGCCGTCCACAAGCCGTCTCCCGCGTTGCGTCATTTGACGCCGTTCCTGTGGATCCTGCAAAAGCCCGACAAGGGCCTGGACGATCCGATCAGGCGTCAGATCGACATGCCATCCCAGATTTTTGGCTGCACCCACCCGTTCCAGGGCCGCGGCAACAGCTTTCTGGTTGTCCGCCAGTTCCACAAGCAAAGACGGGAGGCCCATGAAAGCCAGCTCCAAGGCCGTCGTGCCCCCGCCGGACACCGCCACATCGGCCCAGGCCATCCATTCCGCCATGTTGGCCACGTTGTAAACGAGCCGTATCGCGCTCCCACAAGCGGCCTCTTTCAGGCGGGCTGCATGGGGATTGCTCCCGCCGACCACCACGACAACTTCCACGGAAATGTCCGCGATCAGGCGCACCGCTTCGATGATGCGCTCCGTCACGTTGTGAGGATCGGACCCTCCCAACGTGACGAGAATTTTCTTGGCGACGTCGGGTATGTTCCGCTGCCATCCCAACCAACGGCGAAATTCCCGGCGCAGCAAAGCATATCGCGGGCCGAGCAACAACCGGGTATCCGGATGACGGTACGTGTAATACAACTCGTCGGCGTATACATTGGCATTCAAAACCAGATCGGCCCGATACCGCCCCGCGTGGCCAAAATCGTCGATCACCATGAGGCGGTGCCCGGCCCCTTTGATGACTGCTTGATAGCGGTCCCCAAAATGATAGCCGTCCGCAACCACCCAAGCGGCCCCAAAACGTTCCGCTGCCTCGGCCGTTTTGGCGGCATCTTCTTCACCACCGGGCTCTCCATCAAGCCGGACCGTTTCTACCGCGACCTCTCGCGCCCGTCGCAAGCCGGCCTCGGTGATGTTCGCAAAAGCCAGGACAACCTCTCCCCCTTGGGCGATCCACTCTTCGGCGAGCGCCAAAGTGCGCATGAGATGACCCATCCCGAGCTGAGGCGTGACATCGGTCCGAATCAGCAGTTTCATTCGCCGTACTCCTTTTGCCGGACATGGCGGTTCAGTTCCGTCCACTCCGGATGACGTTCCAAGACCCTCAAGATATCTCGGTACTCAAACTTCGGATCGTCGGGATACAGCGCCTCGAAGATCTTGCCAATCAGTTCGAAGTCTTCTTGGGTGTCCAGCGTCAGCCGAATGTGGCTCCGGTCGACGGAATCGCAGACACCCGCCAGGCGAAACCGCGACGGCTGGCGCCACATATACGGCGTCACGTGTTCGCGATCGGCCGGATACTTCGCCTCGCGGTATGCCCGCTCCAGCGCGGCAAAAGCAAAAACCTCCGTGTCCAAACCGCGGGGATACGTCCGGACCAGGCAGTTCGACACGTAGTCCACATCCCCCGCCCCTTCCAAATACCGTGACAACACCCGACCGCTGACCTCGGGGGAAATCAGCGGACAGTCCGCGGTAATCCGCACCACTGCCTCGGCCTTTGCGGCTCGGGCAGCCCCGTAATAGCGGGCCAGAACATCCTTTTCCGGCCCCCGGTACACTCCGACCGATTCCCGACTCCTGAGGTACTCGTCCAACAAGTCATCCTCCAACGTATCGGGAATCGCCACCACCGCCTCATCAACACCCGAGATCCGTTCCACTCGTTCGATCACATAATGAATCATCGGACGGCCGAAAATCGGCTTCATGACTTTCCCCGGCAGCCGGGTGGATCCCATTCGGGCTTGAATGATCGCCACAACCGTCATGATCCGCCTCCCACAACGTCGCGGACCACGCGCCGAACCGTTTCCACGACGAACTCCACCTCATCATCGGTCATTTTCGGATAGAGAGGCAAGGAGATCGCCCGGCGATAAAAATCTTCCGCGCAAGAGTACATGCCTTCGGTGTATCCCATTTTCCGGTAAACGGGATGAAAATGGACCGGAATGTAATGGACCTGCACCCCGATCCCCGCTTCCCGAAGCCGTTCAAACACCCGCCTCCTCACCGCCGGACCGCCTTCAAGGCGGACGACGTACAAATGCCATCCCGGCTCCACGCCGGGCAGGACCACGGGAACCTCCAGACCGGGCAGATCCCGGAACGCTTCCGTATATCTCTCGGCAATGATCCGGCGGCGGCGGATGAACGCGTCCAAACGCCTCATCTGGCTTGTGCCGAGGGCGCACTGGATGTCGGTGATCCGGTAATTGTAGCCGATGTCCTGCATTTCATAGTACCAGGGCCCTTCCCACGCCGGGAGCCGCCGCGGATCCCGGACAATCCCGTGGGAACGGAACTGGACCGCCCGCCGGGCCCATTCCGGATCATTGGTCAGTACCGCTCCCCCCTCCCCGGTCGTCACCGGCTTCACGGGATGAAAGCTGACCGCCGTCAAGTCCGCCAGGGTCCCCACTTTCCGGCCCCGGTAAACAGCCCCCAACGAGTGGGCGGCGTCGGCCACCACGGTAATACCGTACCTTTGCGCAATGGCGCGAATGTCGTCGTATTCCGCCGGGTGTCCCGCATAATCCACGGGCACGATCAACTTGGTCTTGCGGGTGATCGCTTCCTCCAGTCGGCTCGGGTCCAATGTCCCGGTGTCCGGCCGGACATCGACGAATTTTACGGTCGCCCCCAAGTACAAAGCCGCATTGGCCGTCGCCACAAAAGTCAGGGGCGAAGTGATGATCTCGTCCCCCGCCCGAAGGCCAGCCGCATAGTAGGCGGTGTGCAGGGCCGCCGTCCCTGAATTGACGGCCACGGCGTGCCGCGCCCCAGTGTAATGAGCCAAGGTCTGCTCGAATCTTTCCACGGCCGGACCTGTGGTCAAGAAGTCGCTGCGAAGAACATCCACGACACACTGTATATCTTCTTCATCGATCCACTGACGGCCATAGGGAATAAAAAGATCAGACATCCCGCGCCATCTCCCGCAGTTGCTCCACGTCCAGCCAATCCGTATTTTTGTCGCTGGAATAGCTGAAATCCTCCGGAACGGGGGTTCCGTGGGACGGTTCCTGAGGCCACCATTCCATTTCCGGCTGGATGACATAATACGAGCCCATGTCCACCGTTCTCCGTGCGTCGTGGACACTGATCATCTCTTCATGCAGCTTTTCTCCCGGGCGGATCCCGATGATTTTGAGGTCCGCATCGGGGGCGATCGCCTTGGCCAGGTCGATCACCCGCATGCTGGGAATTTTCGGGACGAAAATTTCTCCGCCCCTCATCCGTTCGAAGCAGTTCAGGACGAACTGGACGCCCTGCTGCAACGTAATCCAGAAGCGGGTCATCCTCTCATCGGTGACGGGGATGACCCCTGTTGGCGCCAATTTCTTGAAGAGCGGCACCACACTGCCGCGGCTGCCCACGACATTCCCGTACCGGACCACGGAAAACCGGGTCCATTTCCCGCCGGCATACGCATTCCCGGCAATAAACAGCTTGTCGCTTACCAGTTTCGTAGCGCCGTACAGGTTGAAGGGGCTGGAGGCCTTGTCGGTGCTCAGGGCGATGACCCGTTCCACTCCTTGATCAATGGCGGCTTCAATGACGTTTTGGGCGCCGTGAATGTTCGTCTTCACGGCTTCAAAGGGGTTGTACTCGGCGGCAGGCACCTGTTTCAGGGCGGCCGCGTGGACGACGTAATCCACGCCGTCAAAAGCCCGGCGCAACCGGGCGTAATCCCGCACATCGCCGATGAAGAAGCGAATCCTGGGTTCATGCGGGTACATTTGCTGCATTTCGTACTGTTTGAGTTCATCGCGGCTGAACACGATCACTTTTTTGACCCGGGTGCTTTCCAGGACAGTCTTGACAAACTGTTTGCCGAACGATCCGGTGCCGCCCGTCACCAACACCGTTTTTCCATCGAAAATCATCCCATCGGCTCCTCGTCCCCTGGACTTGTGACATAGACTTCGTCCCGATCCGCCGGCATTCCTGCGGGCGGTTTCGGTGGAATGCCCAGGAAAATGGCCCCATCGTCATGAAGAGACCAGTTCCCGGAAACGATGTCGGTGTGGTTGAACGTCCACATGACTGTACCGGCGGATAAATTCCATCAGGGTGACATGCTCAAATCCGTCGAGAAACGCACCGCCTTCTGTGGCGTTATAACAAGTCCGGCCCGATTCCCGGGCGGCCCGTTCCAACCACCGCTTGTACGACATCAGATTGACGGACGTCTTAACGGCGCCGTCCCGATGGAAACTCGGAACCTCCCGCAACATCGAAATGTCGGAAAAAGACGTATAGAGATGGGCACCCTTGACATGGGACTCTCCCCCGGTATAGGCGAGATCCTGACCCACCAGACAGATGGGATCGCAACCCATTTGAACCAGCACATCGAACAGGGTGGTGGCCACGGAACC
>NZ_JAILZZ010000030.1:0-36932 GCF_023512215.1 Kyrpidia sp.
ATTCTTCGCCGCCACCCGCACCACCTCTTTCTCGAGGACAGTGTACCATGAAGGACTCCACATTGTCAAATGAAGGCATTATTATAGCAGGAGGTCAAAATCATTGTCAATCGGTGAATCGGGGCATCCCTTGCCGCAAAACCTGACGTTACCCTTCGATCACCCAGTTCCTCAATGTACCGATGCCGTTCACTGAAATTTCGATACGATCCCCGACATCCAGAAACCGCGGAGGTTGAAAGCCCATCCCCACCCCCGCCGGCGTTCCGGTGGCGATGACATCCCCGGGCTCAAGGGTGATCCCCGCACTAATGACCTCCAGGATCGTCGGAATGTCAAAAATCAGGTCAGTCAGCCGGCCCCTCTGGCGCAGCTCGCCGTTGACCCGGGTTTCCAACACCATTTCTTGAATGGGAGGCGCATCTTCTTTCGGCACCACAAAAGGGCCCATGGGGCAAAACGTATCGAAGCTCTTCCCCAGGTGCCACTGTAGATGCCTGCGCTGCCAATCCCGGGCAGTGACGTCATTGATCAACGTGTACCCGAATATGTAATCCATCGCTTCTTTCCTGGACACCCCCCGGGCCCGGCGCCCCACCACCACCGCCAACTCACCCTCGTAATCCAATTGATCCGTCACACCTCGGTGGCGCAGAATCCCGCTCCCGTGGCCCGTCAGGGAAGAAGACGCTTTTGAAAACACCACTGGATACTCCGGACGCTCAGATTTCATCTCCCGGGCATGATCGGCGTAGTTCTTCCCCAGGCACAGAACATTCTTCCTCGGAGTCCCCAGAGGGGGCAACATCTCCACCTCTTCGATCGCAAAGACGACCCCGGCTCCGGGGGCCAACCAATCCGTGTCCCCAGCCTTTTCCAGAGCCTGATGAAGAGCACGCAGAGCCTCTCCAGCCGGCCCGTCCCAATCCTCGATCACCGCCCGTACATCGCCACCCGTCAATGGGCCATCCGCTACTAGACCCGCCTCGGAAAGACGCCGCTGGGCAGCCGCCGCGTCCACCACCCACCCCTCTCCCAGGGCGAGACCCAGTCGGGCCTCCCCATCGATCGCGAAACACCCCAGTCTCATCCTTTGCCCGCACCCCTTTCGGCCCTGTCTACCCAATCTGATTTATTATACACCCCTTTTCCGGGGCCGATTCAATAGGGAGACCGGGGCAGGCCGATGCGGTACTTTCCCCGGGACTCAATCCCCCCCAACCCATCCGTTCCGGTAATGGTGGAACGGACGACGTCAAAAATGTTCACCGTCTGATTAATGGGGGTGTAGGCGATTTTTTCCGCGATCAGTACCGGATCCAGGGCATGAATCAGGATCCGGTGGGGAGAACTGGCAAAATTCGCTCCCGCTTCGAGCAACCCTTCGTAATGGGATTGACAGGCTCCGGCGAAAATGATCAAGTCATCCAGACTTCTTTCCCACCTCCGGGCCACGCGCACGGCGCGAATAAAATGCTCGGAGTTCCGATAATTAAAAACATTCATGAGGTCCTGGCCCTTGCGCAGAAGCCCGTCGTGACCAGTGAGAATAAGAATGTCCGGCTGATGTCGATCCAGTAACTCCGGCAGCGCATCAGCCATGCGGGATTCCGGCATATGGCGCCCCTCGGCCGGGATGCCGAGATCCCGATAAGCCTGGAGACATTTGTTCAGATACGTGCCGTCTCCATCCAAGTGTAGAACCCGGCCGGGGCGCTCAAAAAAATCGTGAGTCTGGCGAAATTTCATCTCCGCCCGCATACGCAGTTTGTCCGCCTCTACCTCCCGGCGCCGCCGCACCAATTGAAGCGACTCCTTTTCCGCCCGGGATTCATCAGACAGATAGGTCCTGAGCTCCTCTTCACTCACCGCCACCAAGTCATCGAAGGGGGCATCGGCGATCAGTCGCACGTCCACCCCTTTGAGCACGGCGACCCGAGCTTCTTCGTCCACTTCGACGATCACAAAACACACGTCTTTCCCGTAAGACTGCCGCGCCACCACGTCACCCGGCTTCCACAAGGCCGCCCCTCCCCTCGCTTGGCTTGGCGCATCCATTCCGGCCCTCGGCTCTTCGCGGCATCTCCTCCGTCACCGCGGCCTGTCGTATTCTATGCCGAAGCGGATCAGCAAGTGTCGGATACTCGGGACATGGCCATCGGCATATAAGAAAGGGAAGGGAGGTACCCACGTGTGCTGTCGATCGTGCCGGCCTACAACGAGGCGGGGCGAATTGTTCGAGCCCTCCGCATCCTCCGCGCCTCCGGCGCAGACCCGGTGATCGTCATCGCCAACGGTTGTCGGGACGGTACTGAATGGCGGGTTCGATCTTTAGGTGATCCGCGGGTGGAAGTTTTGGTGTGGCCGCACCCCTTGGGGATTGATATTCCCCGGGCTGTGGGGGCAGCAGTGGCATTGGCCCGGGAAGTGCCGCACGCATTGTGGTACGACGGGGATTGGATCGGCGACGTCCGTCACGAACTCCGGCCGTTCATTCGAAAAGTGGAGCACTTTGACGTCGACCTCGCGCTGTGGGATCTGGGGGTGGACCAGTTTCCGGACCCGGCGCTGAACCATTTGTGGAATAAACTCAAGAACTCCCTGCCTTTCGGCAATCGCTTGGAAGGCGTTCATCCCAGTCTCGGGCCCGTGGCCTTATCGGCCCGGCTCCTTCGGGCCGTCCCATTGTCCGATGTGGCAAAACCGCCCACCCTCCTCGCCCACGCCGCTCGACTGGGCATGCGGGTGGAAGTCTTGGCGCGTTGCCCTCTCGCCCGGCTGGCTTCCGCCCACCGGGTCAACGGGCACCGCAGGGCCGTCCTCGAAGCTGTCACCGGGGACACCATGGAGGCGCTCTGCATCTTGAACAACCGTCCCCGCACCCGGCAGTTCGCCGGCAACCTGTACATCGGCGCCCATCGCGAACGCCGATGGGATCACTTGGCTACCCTCGTCCAATTTATCCGCGGGGGAGCATAAAACCCGATCCGACACCCTTTCGAGGAGCAACAAGCCTGGATTTTAACGTTTCGATGACGTGGTCCAAGATCGACGGGATCGCCTCCCGATGCCGAAAAGCCGCAAACTGCCGGAAGCCCCAAACCTGTCCGGCGCCCACCCCGGGCACGGCCTCCATGATCTCTACGGCGTCCAGAGTACACGCCGAGGCCATCTCTTCCCGAACATACATGCGGACCTCCGTGCCTTCAGGACCTTCGTAGGCCACAACGCTCATGTCCGCCCCCAGATCCAGGAGTGCCCGGGCTACAAAAGTGGGGATGTTGGTCCGGATCTCGGACAGAAGAATATTGTAATCGCCGAGTTTGACCCACCGGGATCCGAGGGCCGCCCGCAAAATCACTTCTCGGTCCCGGCGCTGATCGTCCAAGTAGAGCCGCTTCACATCCTCATAGGAGACCCCGCCGGTTTGCAGCAACTCGCCAAAGGTGCGAAACGACTCCGCATCCCCTTTGTGAAAATGGATCGTATCCGTGAGGATGCCGGCGGCCAAAGCCAAGGAGGCCTCTCGCCCTGGCAGGGCCCCCGCCGCTTTTAACAGGCGAAAGACGAGTTGGCAGGTCGAGGATACCGGCTCGTAGAGGGCATCGATCGCCCGGTCGACCAGCCGGTTGTCCGGATGGTGGTCGATGAGGTAGAATTTCTCCGGAACGGTGGGTTCCAGCTGGGAGGCATCGGCCGCGTCCACCACCACCACCGACTTAAAGGCTTCGGGATTTGGATTCTTAACCACTTTCATGCCGGTGACCTCAATCAGCCTTCGGGTGTGAATGGCCGGTTCCCGCGGAACGCCGACGGTGCCCCCCAGCCACTGGGCGAGGGCAAAAGACGCCCCCAGTGCGTCACTGTCCGCTTGGTCGTGGCAAAGGAAAAGAATCTCCGAGCCCCGCAGCAACCGTATCGTGTTCAAAAAAACTTCCACCTGGACCACCGCCCCCGCCCACAAACTAAGCTTTGGTATATTTATCCGCCACCTTCGACGCACCGAAGGAATCCGGCTTGATTTTCGCCGTATAACCACTGCTGGTGACCCAGCCCACGACCTCCCGAATCAACTGCCGACTGGCACCTTCCTCCCCGATATCCAGGTGCACCTCGATGTCCCGCAGGGCGCCGGCCTCACGTAGATAGTGTTGCACTTTCTCCCCCAACTCCACCGACATGGCCGCCTCGGTGTACAGACGCTGCGGCAGCGAACGAATGATGCGGTGGGACTCCCGATGAAAATAATACCGAGCTCCCTTTCCCACTCGATGAATGATGATGGCCATCGCGAACTGTGTCTTTCCTTGGGCTGGTCGATTCTGCGAATCGGTTCCGATGATCAGGCGATATGTCTCCCTGGGGGCCTCAGCCATAAATGCGACAATGTCGGTGACGACTTCCTCCAAATTGAGGCTCCCCTTGCTCGGGTTCCAAAATTCCACAATCCCCACCGCCTCATGGCATTGATTTGGGATAGACACCATCCGCCAACGCCTGCGCCAACCGCATAAACTCCTCCAAGGATAGCGTCTCCGCCCGCCGATCCGGTGCCACGCCGGCATCGCGGAGTGCCTGTGCAATAGAAGCCCGATCCCTCCCAGCCAAGGCGTGGGAAAGCGCGTTCAACAACGTTTTTCTCCGCTGGCCAAACCCCGCCCGGACCACCCGGGACAACCTGCGACTCATCTCGGGATCCGGGCGCGGGCGAAGGTCAAGCCGCACCACGACCGAATCCACCTCCGGCCTCGGCCAAAAACACGAGGCCGGCACCCGGGCCACCGACTCGATTTTTTCCGCAAACCACTGGACGGCCACGGTCAACGCCCCGTAGGTTTTGGTTCCCGGCTGCGCCGTCAGGCGGTCCGCCACTTCCCGCTGGACCATCAGCACCATCCGATCTATGACAGGTCCTGCCTCAAGAAGCTTCATCATCACCGGGGTGGTCACATAGTACGGGAGGTTCGCCACCACCCGGACGGTCCGGGAACCGAAGGCATCTTCACAGATTCGTGGAAGATCCACCTCCAACACGTCGCCCCAGCACACCTGCACATTCCCGAAATCGCGCAACACCTCGGATAACACCGGTTGCAATGCCCGATCTTTCTCGACGGCCAACACCCTCCACGCGGCCTGGGCCAAACGAAGGGTGAGGGCCCCCAATCCGGGCCCGATCTCCAACACAGCCTCTCGCCCGCTCAAATCCGCCGCAGCCACGATCCGTTCAAGGATTCGATCGTCAACCAGAAAATGCTGTCCAAGTGATTTCTTGGGGTGAAGGGCGTAGCGCCTCAACAGCTCGGCCGCGGAGGGTACAGAGGGCTGGGATTCAGTCATGGCTTCGCACGCCTCCCGCGGACCGGACCGCCGCCCGAAACTCCTCGGGGTCAACGCCGAGGACGTTCAGGCGCTTCCAAAAGGATTTGGCGTTCCCATATCCCACCCCCAGGTCCCGGGCCACCTTTGCCCGGCGGACCGAGGCCCCCGGCGCTCCCACCAGGCCGGCTTCCATCATGTCCGACCACGTGATGCGCCAGGCTTTGGCGGGGACCTCCGTGCGAACCCTGGCCAGCGCTCGGTCGATGGCAGATGGGCTTGCGTGTTCAATGCCGATATCACTTCCATCGGTGGCTTCTTCCGGTGGGATAAAAGCGTGTTTACACCCCGGCACCCTGTCGGCGATGCGCTTTCGAATCCGCTCACCCATGGCATCCGGGTCTGTCAGGATGATCACGCCCCTCTCAGCCACAACCTTGCGGAGGAACCCGATCAGTTCCCGGGAAACCGCCATGCCGCCCGTGACGACGACATCCGCTTTCACCGCTCGATCCACCGCCGCCTTGTCCCGCCATCCTTCCACAACCACCACTTCCGCCACCTCGGGTTTCGTCACGTCCGCCACCCTCTCCTCCGTCAACCCTGCACGCGAAACAGTCGCCGGGCATTCTCCCGGGTCGCTGAAGCCAACTGTTCAGGTTCCGTTTCCCGAATCTTGGCCAGGGTCTCGGCCACCAAAGCCACGTAGGCCGGTTCATTGCGTTTTCCTCGATAAGGTTCCGGGGTCAAATACGGTGCATCCGTCTCGATCAACAGCCGGTCCTCCGGCACCTGGGCCGCCACTTCCTTCGGCCGGCGGGCGTTCTTAAAGGTCACAGGTCCCCCGAAAGACAGGTAAAAGCCCAGGTGTAAACACTCCTGGGCCATATCCAAACTTCCGGAAAAGCAGTGCATCACGCCGCCGACCTCGGATGCCCCGGCCTGTTTCAAAATCTCCAACGTATCGGCGTGGGCCTCTCGGTCATGGACAATCACGGGAAGGTTCAACTCCCGGGCCAGGGCGATGTGCCGCTCAAAAACCTCTCTCTGCACATCCCGGGGGGAATGATCGTAATGATAGTCAAGCCCGATCTCCCCAATGGCCACCACCCGATCTTCCTTGGCGAGAAGTCTCAGCTTCTCCATGGCGGCCTCATCGGCCGACGAGGCGTCGTGGGGATGGATGCCCACCGCGGCGTAGAGGATATCGAACCGGTGGGCCAACTCCAAAGCCCGTTCCGAAGAAGGCAGATCGTAGCCGGGCACCACCACCGCCTCCACGCCCGCTTGCTCCGCCCGCTCCACGATCTCCGCCAAGTCGCCGGAAAAGGCTTCATCATTGAGGTGACTATGGGTATCAAATAACCGCATCTCGTTCGCCCCCCTTTTATTTTACTTTGGTACCCAGGGGGATATCGTCAGAAACGGTAGTCAGGACGAGGCGGTCACCCTCCGAGGCGGCGAGAATCATGCCCCTGGACTCCACTCCCCGCAGTTTGACGGGTTTAAGATTGGTCACCACCACCACCCGCTGACCCACCAACTCCTCGGGGCGATAGTACTGGGCAATCCCCGACACCACTTGCCGGACCTCACTTCCCAGGTCGATCATCAGTTTTAACAATTTATCCGCCTTGGGAATTCGTTCCGCTTCCACAATGCGGCCGACCCGCAGGTCGATTTTCTGAAACTCCTCGATTCCGATGAGTTTCGGTTCCTCATGGTTTTCGGCGACATCCTCGGCCTTGGCGATCCCTTCCGCTGCTCCGGCGCCATCCCCTCCGGCTGACCCGGCCCCGGTTACCTGCTTCGCACCGGAAGCGGAAGACGCGTTGCCTTCGGAGTCGGCAGCTCGACTCACCGCCCCAGTCGCTTCATCAATCGCCAGCACCTCCGCCTCCAGATCCAGCCGGGGAAACAGAGGGTCTCCTTTATACACCGGCAACCCCGGAGGCAAGGTTCCGAACATCCGGGCGCTATCCCAATGAGTGTGGGGGCCCGGGGACAGCCCCAATCGCCGCTGCATTTCCACGGGCGCCTTGGTCAGGAACGGCTGGAGCAGAATCGACACAATGCGGATCACCTCGGCCAAATGATACAACACCGTGTGCGCCCGTTCCGTCCTTCCCGCCTTCATCTCGGCCCAAGGCGCCGTCTCGTCGATATATTTGTTCGCCCGGCCCAACAGTTGCCAAATCGCCGCGAGCGCGGTGGAGAACTCCATTTTCTCCATCGCTTCCTCCACCCGGGTCACCGTCTCTGCCGCCAAGCTCCGCAATTCCCCGTCCGGATCCTGGACCATGGTGGGCGTCGGGATCCGGCCTCCGGCAAACCGTTCAATGAGGGGCAGGGTGCGATTTAACAGATTTCCAAGATCATTGGCCAGGTCAAAATTCAGCCGTTGGATCAACGCCTCGGGAGTGAAGACCCCGTCCGCGCCAAAAGGGATTTCCCGCAGGAGAAAATACCGGATCGCATCGGAGCCGTACCGGTCCAACAGAAGGTTCGGGTCAATCACGTTCCCCTTGGATTTTGACATCTTGCCTTGGGGCGTCAACAGCCATCCGTGACCGAACACTTTTTTCGGCAAAGGCAACCCTAACGCCATCAACATGATCGGCCAGTAGATCGTATGAAACCGCACGATTTCCTTTCCCACCACGTGGACGTCCGCCGGCCAATATCGTTCGAATTTCTCCCGTTCAGCCGGATCATCGGAAAGATACCCCAGAGCGGTGATGTAGTTGCTCAAAGCATCAATCCAGACATAGATGACATGCTCTGGATCTCCGGGAACGGGGATTCCCCAATCGAAGGTTGTGCGGGAGACGCACAGATCTTCTAACCCCGGTTTGATGAAATTGTTGATCATCTCGTGCTTCCGGGACTCGGGCTGGATAAAATCCGGGTTTTCTTCGTAATACCGAAGCAACTGGGGCACATACTTGCTCATGCGAAAGAAATAACTCTTTTCCCTCACCAGTTCCACCGGCCGCCCGCAGTCTGGACAACGTCCGCCCTCCGCTTGGCGGGCTGTCCAAAAAGACTCGCAGGGGGTGCAGTACAGCCCCTCATAGTCCGCTTGATAAATATCCCCTTGCTCCATCAACCGCTGGAAAATTCGCTGGACCGCTTTTTTGTGGCGGGGTTGGGTGGTACGGATAAAATCGTCGTAAGAGATGTCCAATTTTCTCCAAAGCTCTTGAATCCATCCGACGATCTCGTCGACAAAGGCTTGGGGCGTTTTGCCCTCCTCCCGGGCCCGGCGTTCGATCTTTTGTCCGTGCTCATCCGTGCCCGTCAGATACATCACGTCGTAGCCCCGAAGGCGTTTGTACCGAGCCATGGCATCCGCCGCCACCGTCGTGTAAGCGTGACCAATGTGCAGTTTATTGCTCGGATAATAAATGGGGGTGGTGATGTAAAACGTTTTGCGACCCATATCGCACCTCCTGGGAATCCCATACAAAAAACCCCTCGTCCCCAGGACGAGAGGGAGCGATTGTCCTGTTCTCAAAATTTTACCATGCTCCGAAAGAACAGGTCAAGAAATTCGCACCTTCGCGCCGGAGTTTCCGCACTTTCTACCGTCGACTAGGACTTTCGCCCTATTTTTCTAAAACTGGGTTGACTGTTATGGTAGTAATTGGTACACTTAGGATGCACCGCCTAGATGTCAACATTCGGTCATTTTACAGGGGGAGAGGGACATGAAATCCACAGGTATTGTCCGCAAGGTCGACGAGCTGGGCCGGGTGGTGATTCCCATCGAGCTGCGCCGCACCTTGAGCATCGGCGTCAAAGACGCCCTAGAGATTTACGTGGACGGCGACCGCATCGTGCTGAAAAAGTACGAGCCTGCCTGCATCTTTTGCGGGAACGCCGATGAGATCATCCACTTTAAAGGGCGCAATATCTGCCCGGCCTGCATCGCCGAGATGAGCAAGTAGCCCCCGGCGGATCCGGTACTTTCGGCCCGCGGCGCTCCGCGCCCGGGCTTTTTCATCTGTAACCCGGAGTTCGGACGATCGCCCCGGACGCCCTGGCGGAAGGCGTTATCCGTTTCCCTCTGCCCGCTTCAGATACGCCTGATACAGGGCCCGCCGGGATAACCGATGCCGCCGGGCAGTCTCCCGGATTGCGTCCCGGACGCTAACTCCCTGGGCCACCTGACGGGTTACCTCCTCGCACCATTGGTTCATATCGTCTTCCCCAGAAGATTCCCCTTCCCCAAAAATGCGATGTTCGTTCGACGCCGAGACTGCCCCTTCAACGACGAGGACCCATTCCCCTTTGGGTTCTTCCCCCTCCAACCAGCCGATCAACTCCCCCAAAGTTCCACGAACCACCTGCTCGTACCGTTTGGTCAATTCCCGGACGGCCGCAGCCCGTCGGTTCCCTAGCACTTGGGCCAGATCCCTCACGGTGCGAATCACCCGATGGGGCGCCTCATAAAGGATGATCGTCTCCGGGTATCCGGCCAACCGAGCGATCTCTTCTTCCCTCGCCCGGCCCGAGCGAGGCAAAAAACCCAGAAACACAAATCGATCGGTGGGAAGGCCAGAGATCACGAGAGCGGCAAGGGCGGCAGACGGACCGGGAACCACGGTAACCGGTACACCGGCATTCCGGGCAAGACGCACCAGGTCCGCCCCAGGGTCGGAGATTCCCGGCATCCCGGCATCGGTCACCAAGGCCACGAGCTTGCCCTCTTTCAGCCAATCTAAAACATCGGGTTCTCTCTGGATTCGGTTGTGCTCGTGATAGCTGACCAGCCGGGACCCGGAAATCTGAAAATGCGCCAGCAGTTGCCGGGTGCGCCGGGTGTCTTCGGCGAGGATAACATCCGCTTCCCCAAGCACCCGGAGCGCTCGGGTGGAAATATCCTCGAGGTTGCCGATGGGGGTCGCCACCAGCACCAAGCCCCTTTCCCGGGGCCCATCGAAAGAAAATTGACTGTCCATCACATCGCCTCCGGCTGAGCACCCGTTAAAGAAAAGAGCGGCTCCCGCCGCCCGTTCATCCGGTTTTATTCAATAACGATAAGCAAAACAAGCAGTCGCCATCGGTGCGCAAACTCCCAAACCGCACATGACAGACGTGAAAACCGTCATGATAAATCCTCGCCAGGTTGTCGTATCCATCCCCGGGATGAACCTGCTCCTCCGGGTGAAGTTGATCGAGAATCTTCCGCAACTTCGCGTTTTCCATGGTGAGCTTTTGGTTCTCTTCGATCAACTCGACGATCTTCCGCTTCAAGCTGCCCACTTGGGCGTAAAGTTCTCCGATCCGCTCTTCCACATTGGCCACTTCGGCGAACACCGCTTGTTTATCCAAGATCAACACCCCGTTGCCCGACTGCGGGGAATCATGCGCTGGTCGTCCGCCCCGCCCCTGGATACGAGTCGGCCTCATACTTCAAGCAACACATGAGCCTCCCGCATAGCCCGGAAATCTTCGACGGATTAAGGGACAACTGCTGATCTTTTGCCATGCGGATCGAGACCGGTACAAACTCCCCCAACCAACTGGAACAACAGGTCACTCGTCCACAGGGGCCGATCCCGCCAACCATCTTCGCTTCGTCCCTCACCCCGATCTGACGCAGTTCGATCCGGGTGCGGAATGCCGCAGCGAGGTCCTTCACCAGTTCCCGAAAGTCCACGCGGCCTTCGGCGGTGAAGTAAAAGATCAGTTTATTGCGATCAAAGGTGTATTCGGCATCCACCAATTTCATCGGCAAGCAATGCCGGCGAATCAAATCCGCGCACACGCCCAGCGCTTCTTTCGCCGCGCGGCGATTCCCTTCCATCTGGCGTTCATCTTCTTCGGTGGCCAGCCGTATAATGGGCTTCAGCGGCAAAACGACCTCGTCCTCGGTCACCTCGCGGGGAGCCAACCCCACTTCTCCATACTCGACGCCGCGAGCGGTTTCGACAATCACCCAGTCGCCCTGGTCCACGGGTTCAGATCCGGGGTCAAAATAATACAGTTTCCCGGCCGGCCGGAACCGTACGCCGACTACCGTGTACATTTTTCTCATTCCTCCTGCAGCCTCAGAACCATGCGCTCCAGCGTCAGCTGGGGGTTGGCATGGGCCTGCAGGCGTCGTTTCGCGTCGATCACCTCCCCCATTCTTTCCACGAGAGGGGCGATCGAGCCATGCCGTGCTGCCTGGGAGGAAAGTTCGCGCCGATGGTCGATAAACACCACTTGGTCCGACAAACCCAGCGAGGTATAGAGGACATCTCGGTACCAACACGCCAGCACGTCGAGGAGCCACAGACACTCGGGGGCAGACCATTGTCCCCGGCCCACCCGGGAAAAAAGCTCCAGGAGGGGCTTACCCTTGTGCTCCTCCACCGCCTGCACCCATTCTACCACCCAACCGGCAATATCGGCAAATACGGCGATATCCAACGGATTTTCACCGTCCGCCTCTTTATCCGCGTCCTCCCCGGAGCCCGAGTCAGACAAGCCCAAATACGCGAATAAACGGGCCATCTCCTCCCCAACTCCCCGGGAGGTCCACTCCCGGTACAAAACCTCTGGCCTCGGCGCCGAGAATCGGAGAACCTGACACCGGGAACGCACCGTGGCCAGCACCCCTTCCAGGCGCTTTGCCGTCAAAATCCCCACCGTCCCGGGGGCCGGCTCCTCGAGAAACTTCAGCAAGGAGTTCGCCGCCTCGGGAGTCATGCGATCCGCCCCGTGAATGATGTACACCCGGTTCTCCCTTTCGATCGCACGCAAGGAGAAGAACCGCTGTAGCTCCCGAAGCTGGTCTATTTTAATGCTCTGGCCGTCCGGATACACCTGGACCAACCCGGGATGATTCCCGTGGGCCAGCCGACGGCAGGATGGGCAAAAACCACAGGGCGGATTCGCTCGATCCTCGCAGAGAATCCCAGAAGCCAAATATTCCGCAGCTTGATCCTGGTCTCCGGTTTCGGGGCCCACGAACAGGTAAGCGTGCGCCCACTCCCCCCGCCGCAGCCACCGGCGAAGCTGGAACCATCCCCCGCCTGACTGTTCAACGCCATCCCGATCATTCACCGCCGCCCACCGTCCCTCGTTGTCATTCCCGATCTCATTCCAGCATTCAGGCCGTGGCCTGAATCAGCAAGCCCCGAATCTCTCCGATGAGCGCCAGCAGCCGGATACGGTCTTTTTCCACTCCCCGAAGCACATCCGCGATCTCGAGGACCCGTTCATCCAAGATCGCCAGCAATTTCAAAAGCTGCGGACGCCCCCGCCGGTCCCGTCCCGTCTCTTCCCGGACAATCAAACCGAGTCGCACCGCCCGTTCCAGAAATTCCTTCAGCGCCTCCTTGTACCGTTGGAGATCCTCCAACCGCATCCGTTCCGATAGGCCAGCCGCTGCCTCCTCCATGCGTTTGAAGGATTCATCGAGTTCTTCCCTGCCGATCCTCTTGATTTGGGCATCAAAAACTTGTCCAAAGGAAGGCCGGGACAAGTCCCCGCCGGAAAAAAGGCGGCTGGCCGGCTGGTCTCGCCACCACTGGGTTAGGGTTTGATCCACTCGCAATCTTACCGCCCCTCTCCCCACGCAATCCGAGGTGCACCTGGGTTCAGAAATGTTCGAACCTCTCCACATCCAGTACGAACACCGTGGCTCCGCCGACCTGAACGGAAATCGGCACCGGAACTTCTGCATCGACGTTTCCCACCGGGGCAAAGGGGGTCACCACTTGTTCCCGGGCCCTGCAGCTCCGGTGGATACATTCCACCACGTCGTTGACCCGTTCATCATCCACCCCAATCAAGAAGGTGGTGTTCCCCGCCTTCAGAAATCCGCCAGTACTCGCCAACTTCGTGGCGCGATATCCGCGCTTCACCAATTCTGCCGCCAAGCGCCCGCTGTCTTTGTCCTGGACCACCGCGATCACGAGGCGCATGGGTGTCACCTCCTCAAAGATTCAAGAGGATCTTGACATCTCGCCAGATCGCTTCCGCCACCATCTCCGGCGGCAACGTGCCATCGATCACTCGGTAGCGCGGAGATATTTGGGCTTGCCCAAGAAACCATCTGCGGACCGCTTCATGGTACTCGATGCTCCGTTCCTCAATGCGGTCCATGACACCGTACACAGAGTGCCGCGCCCTCACCCGGTCCAATCCCACCTCTGCCGGAACATCGATCAGATAGGTTCGCATGGGTTCAAGCCCTTCGGTGGCCCAGTGATTGAGGCGAGCCAGTTCTTCCCGATCCAGTCCCAGCGCCCCTTGGTACGCCAAGCTCGCATCCACATAACGATCACAGATCACCACGGCCCCGCTTTCCAAGTGTGGGCGGATGAATTCGCCGACCAACTGGGCCCTGGAAGCGGCATAGAGCAACGCCTCGGTACGAGGGATCATGTCCCGGTGATGGGGGTCGAGCAGAATGCCCCGGATCTTGTCACTGATCGGTGTACCCCCCGGTTCCCGGGTGGTGATACAACGTATGCGAACTTCCTGGAGACGACTCGCCAACAGAGTGACCTGAGTGGATTTTCCCGCCCCGTCCGGCCCTTCAAAGGTGATAAATACCCCTGTCACTCCCGCCCCTCCTCCGTCACCGCCACCACTTCCTCATCGGAAGGCATGCCGACCAAGCGAACCCCCATGGACCGCCCCATTCGGATCAGTTCATTGTGAAGAGGGCGGATCCGCTCCCCGGGCAGGAGCATGGGAATGCCGGGCGGGTAAGGAATCACGGCCCGGGCGGCCTGCAGCCCCAAAGCTTTCCCCAGGGGAACCCATCGGACTTTCCGGGCCAGTCGGGGCCTGATGAGGTCCTGCCCTTCTTCATTGTGCCACAGTTCCTGCAGAAGGGCCGCCCACTCGGCTGCCTCCGTGCCCGGGAAGACCCGTGAACCCCGCCGGCCCTCGGCGGGTTCCCCAACCCCGCCGATCTCCATGGCCACGTCTTGCAGGCCTTTGACAAGCCGGCCGATGATCCGGCTGTCGTCCCCCGGTCCGGCAACAAAGGTCACCGCGGTCGGTTCCTCCAATTCCGGCCAGATCCCCCGCCGTCGGAGGGCCTCTCCCCACTCGATCCCTGTCCCTCGAGACCCAACGACCCCCAAGGTCAAGCGGGCGGGATCCAGGCCAACTCCTCCCGCCCGACGGGCCCTCTCGGCAGTCAACACGTCAACCCCAGGAACAGCATCCAATTCTTCCCGAACTTGAGCCAGTGTCTGAACCACGGAGTCAAGGCGCCTCCCGCCTTCATCTTGCATCCACTGTCGAGCCAGATCCAAGGAAACCATCAGCAGGTAGGAAGGGCTGGAAGATTGAACCATCGCCAAGGACTCTCGTATCCGCTGACGGTCCACCCGATTGCCGCGCAGGTGCAACACCGCCGACTGGGTCAACGATCCCATCGTCTTATGCCAACTTTGCACAACCGCGTCCGCCCCCGAAGCCAGGGCGCCAGGCGGACTTCCCTGGACAAAGGGAAAATGCCCTCCGTGAGCCTCGTCTACCAACAATAGCCCTCCCCGGCGGTGTACCTCCTCGGCCAAGGAAGCCAGATCACTACACACGCCGTGATAAGTCGGACTCGTCACCAGCACTGTCCGAATTTCGGGATGCGCTCCGAGGATGCGCGCCACCGTTTCTACCCTTATGCCCCCTGGCACACCCAGGTCATACTCCCAGTCGGGAGCCACCACTAGCGCCGATGCCCCTGCCAACATCAACCCCGAGATCACCGAGCGGTGCACATTCCGGGCAATCAGCACCGTCTCCCCGGGTTCACAGGTGGCCAGAAGCATGGCGATGTTCCCGACCGTACTCCCTCCGACGAGGAAAAAGCTCTCGTCCGCCCCAAACGTTTGAGCAACCAAGACCTGGGCTTCGGCAATGGGACCTTCCGGCTGGTGCAAATCGTCCAACCCGGGAAGTTCAGTCAAATCCAGCTTAAGCCCCGCCCCCAGCCACCGGATGAGGTCCGGCGGCGCGCCCCGACCCATCTTGTGTCCGGGAACGTGCCACGGTACCGGCCTTGCCGCGACATGTCGAACAAGCGCTTCCCAAAGCGGTGTCGGCATTCGATCACTCCATCCCGAACCCGTTAAAGTCGCCTTCATTATAAACAATCCCTGCACCCTTCGCACGACTCCCACGGGCTCCCGCCGCCCCCGGGCAAGTTGTCAGAGCCCGTCCGAGTGCTATAATTAAAGACATTCTTTAGCCATATTTACGATGGAACGATTGAAGATCATTTCGGGTTTGCCCGATCCCAAAGGAGGTCTTCTTCTGTGGCCGTTCAGCCCACAGCCGGGCTCAGCCTGATTCTCCGCCTGGAACTTCAGAACTCCACGGCAACTTTTGGCCGCCTCGCCTCCACCATTGGCGAAGCGGGCGGCGACATCATTGCCGTCGATTTGATCAGCGCGGGCAAAGAGACTGTCGTCCGGGACATCACTGTCAACGTTTACGATCAAGCGCACGGAAAGAAACTGGTGGCCGCCCTGGCAGCTCTGCCCGGGGTCAAGGTGATCAACGTATCCGATCGCACGTTTCTCATGCATCTGGGCGGTAAAATCGAGGTCCACCCACGGGTGCCGGTCAAGAATCGCGATGATCTTTCCATGGTGTATACCCCGGGCGTGGCCCGGGTGTGTGAAGCGATCCGGGAAGACCCGTCGAAGGTGTTCCAGCTCACAATTAAGCGAAACACCGTGGCGGTGGTGAGTGATGGAACGGCGGTTCTCGGGCTTGGAGACATCGGTGCTTCAGCCGCTCTTCCAGTGATGGAAGGGAAGGCCATGTTATTCAAACAGTTTGCCGGGGTTGATGCGTTTCCCATCTGCTTGGATAGCAAAGATCCAGATGCCATCGTGGACATCGTCACCAGTATGGCGCCGGCTTTTGGAGGCATAAATCTGGAGGACATCTCCTCGCCAAGATGTTTTTATATCGAAGATCGTCTTCGCGAGCGCCTGGATATCCCAGTGTTTCACGATGATCAACACGGGACCGCCGTCGTTTTGTTAGCTGGCCTGTTGAATGCGTGTAAAGTGGTTGGAAAGCGATTGGAAGATTTAAAAGTAGTGGTGGTAGGCATCGGCGCGGCGGGGGTGGCCTGCACCAAGATTTTGTTGCACGCCGGGGTCCGCAACATCATTGGCGTCGACCGTAGCGGCGCCCTGGTAAGAGGGGAACAATACGACAATCCGGTGTGGCAATGGTACGCCGAAGAAACGAACCCGGAGGGGCTACGCGGCTCCCTGTCTGACGTGATCGAAGGGGCGGATGTATTCATCGGCGTATCAGCGCCGGGGATCCTCCGGGTGGAAGATGTCAAGCGGATGGCGAAGGATCCCATTGTGTTCGCCATGGCGAATCCCGTGCCGGAAATCAGTCCCGAGGACGCCGAACCCTACGTTCGCGTCATGGCCACCGGACGGTCCGATTATCCCAACCAGATTAACAACGTCCTGTGTTTCCCTGGTATCTTCCGGGGGGCTCTCGATTGCCGGGCCAGAGAGATCAACGAAGATATGAAGCTGGCTGCCGCCGAGGCCATCGCATCGGTGGTGGGTGAAGATGAACTGAGTGAAACGTACATCGTCCCCAGTGTTTTTAATAAGAAAGTGGCTAAAGCAGTCAGCCGGGCGGTGATCGAAGCGGCGTTCCGAACGGGCGTCGCTCGCCGGGAGAGGCGGGACCTTCTTGAGGTCTGACACCGGGGACTCCCATCCCCGGGGTTTCCCCGACCGTATCGGTGCTTCCGTCAGGAAGGCGGCCCCACCGCCGGGCGCCGCCGTCACACCGGAAGCCACCATCGCAACCAGAGAAGCGCCAAAGCCCCTGGCAGGCCGAACAATCCTAGAATAGCGGCAGTGATCGGGTTCCAGGGTACGTGAAACTGATGGGCTTGCCCCAGCCAATTGGCCGCCCAGATCACGGCCCCGCCGACCACCAATCCACGGACAAACCGGCCTAAGAACCGCAGGGGGTTGCGGATCACATACGCCAGCAGGGCGATGGCCAAACCGGCTGCGCATAACGCCGCCAGGAGATCAATCTTTCCCATGGTCGGTCCTCCTTGCCCCGGGACAGTGGTATCAGCACCATCCTATGCCGGGGTGGACCAGCTTAGACCCATTCCAACGCGGCACTGGCGTAGGTGAATCCCCCTCCGAAGGCGGTAATCGCCACCCGGGTACCTGGGCTCAGGCGCCCTGCATCCCGAGCTTCAGTGAGAGCCATGGGAATCGATGCCGCCGACGTATTGCCGTAATGCTGGATATTGATCCAAGCCTTGTCGGCCAATCCGAGACGCTGCCCCACCGCCTCGATAATCCGTGCATTGGCCTGGTGAGGCACCAACAGGTCAACCTCTAAACCTCCCCACGCCCGGTCCGCAACCCGGCGAACCGATTCTTCCATCGTCCGCACCGCAAACTTGAAAACTTCCCGTCCGGTCATGTTGATATAACGGTCTGAAGACTCCAACAGCTCCGCAGTAACCGGTTTCTTAAATCCTCCAACCCAAACGTTCAGAAATTCTGTACCCCGAGCGTCGGCACCCAGTTCAAAAGCCTGAATCCCTCCTTGAGAAACTTCCCCCACCACCGCAGCTCCAGCCCCGTCTCCAAACAATACACACGTCGCGCGATCTTTCCAATTGGTGATTCGCGATAGCGTCTCCGCCCCAATGACGAGCACCTTGTTCATCCGTCCCGACTCCACCATGGAGGTGGCCAAGGAAAGCCCATAAATAAACCCCGAACACGTGGCCCCGACGTCCACTGCCCCCGCTTGCCAGGCTTCGAGGCCCTTTTGCACCATCACCGCCGTAGTCGGAAATGGCTGGTCTGGAGTGGTGGTGGCCACCAGGATCAGATCCAAATCCTCGGGACCGCAGCCAGCGTCCGCCAAGGCCGCCCGGGCGGCTTGTACTCCGAGGTCCGAACTGCCCACACCGGGGTCAGCAATGTGCCGCTCTTCAATCCCGGTTCGCTGCCGGATCCACTCATCCGATGTATCCACCATGCGCTCAAGATCCCGGTTCGTGAGCACCTTCGGAGGCACGTACATCCCCAGGCCAACAATCCCCGCTCGCCGCATACGGACTCCCCCTTTGATCGTTCATGGCTCTTATTGTAGAGTTTTATGACCTGGTGTCAAGTTCAGCCCATAAAAATTCCCGGTCCCCGACCGGTGAAACCGCCTCACTCGGTTCGCCGGGTGCTTTTTTTGAGCGGGGATGGTCACGTGGACGTCGAAGTCTCGGCCGGAAGATCTGTGGGAAGCCCAAAGGACTCCAGCAACTTTCGTAACTCCGCGGGCAGCGGGGCCACGAACCTCCGCCCATCGGCAAGAGTCAATGCGTAGGCATGCAGGAACTGATGCCGCAAGCCCCGTAAAGGTTTTCCTCCATATTTGATGTCCCCGACCAAGGGATGACCCACTCCAGCGAGATGAGCTCGAATCTGATGCGTCCGCCCGCTCAGCAATGTAATGTCCAAAAGCGTCAACCTCTCCGCCACGGCCAGCGGGCGGTACCGGGTTTCGGCTTCCAAGGTCTCCGGTGCCACGCCGTGCCGTCCGCGCCTTTCCCTGGCCAGGCGCGTTCGGTTTTTCTCATGATCTCGAATCAACGCTTGTTTCAGCGTACCCGGGGTCTCAATACGGCCGTGTACCAAAGCCAAATAACGTTTGTCCACCTGGCGCCCGCGAATTTCATCAGCGAGTTCTCTCAGGGCCTGGGCATGTTTACCGATCAAAACGATTCCGCTGGTATTGCGGTCCAGTCGGTTCGCCGCCGCCGGTGCGAAAGCCCGCCCGTCCCATTCGCCTTTATCATAAAGGTAAGCCAGGACCCGATTGATCAACGTATCCCGGTGCTCCTGCCGATCCGGATGGGTCAGCAGTCCCGCGGGCTTATTCACAACCAGAAGATCGCCGTCTTCATACAGGATCTCGAAGGTCCGGGGAACGCCCTGAAACTTCGGCCCCCGGCGCCGCAAGGCGGCGTACTCCTCGTCGGATACAAACAGTTGGACGGTGTCGCCCTCGTGAAGCACCAAATCCGGTTTGCCTTTTTTCCGGTTCACCTTCACCCGGCCCACCCGGATCCATTTGTACACCCCGCTGAGCGGCAATCCTGGTAAATTTTGACGCAAAAACCGATGCAATTTTTTCCCATTCTCAGCCCGGGTGATGGGATACTCCACCATGGGCGACACGCCTCCCTTACCGGCTTTTGGAGCGGGCCGTCACCCCGTCATGTCCCTGGAAATCCGCCGCCGAAGTCCGGGCGGCACCCCGGACCAGACCTTCTTCCGGCGGCACAGAGAGGTGTTGTTTTCGGGCAACCTTCATCAAATATTCGTACTTGCGTTGAGCGGCCTGAACGGCGTAGATAGCGTGGTCGATCAACTCGGGCTCGACCACATTATCCAACAAATGCTGAGCTCTCATCCATTCGTCCCGGGTCCGCCGAATCTCGAGAAGAAGTTCCGCCCGCTCCCGTTCTGCCTCATTCCCCTCCCGGGTCCGCCTTTTACACTGGGCCCACCGCAAAATCGGCTTCATCCCATCCCCTCCCACCGGCCACCACACTCATATCGAATGCGCTGGCCTGTCCTCACTAAGGATGTATAGAAGCCGCATGCGGTTCCTATGACTGTGGGCTTAAATTTCTCGGCGGCCTTCCAGAGCCTGGGACAGCGTCAACTCGTCCGCATACTCGAGATCTCCCCCCATGGGTAACCCCCGGGCGATCCGGGTCACCTTCACCCCCAGCGGTTTGACCAGCCGAGTTAAAAACATCGCTGTCGCTTCCCCTTCCACGGTGGGGTTTGTGGCGAGAATCAACTCTTTCGGTAAATCGTTCTTCATGCGTTCCAGTAATTCTTTCACTCGAATATCCTCGGGGCCAATCCCTTCCATCGGGGAAATAGCCCCGTGAAGCACGTGATATACCCCATGGTATTCCCGGGTGCGCTCCATCGCCGCGACATCCCGGGGATCCTGAACCACGCAGATCACCCGGTGATCCCGCAACTCATCTCGACAAATGGTACAAGGATCGACATCGGTAATGTTGCAGCAGATCCGGCAATACCGGAGGTCCTTTTTGACCGCCGCCAGGGCCTGGGATAGGTGCAGGACATCTTCGTCGGGCATCCGGAGAACGTGAAAAGCCAAGCGTTGAGCGGTCTTAGGACCGATTCCCGGCAATTTCATAAACCCGTCGATGAGCTGCGAGATGGGTTCCGGAAAGTTCACCATTGTCGTTTCACCGCACTTCGCGCCCTCTTAGAATAACCCTGGCATGTTGAACCCCCGGGTGTATTTACTGAGTTCCCCCGCCACCAAATCATCGACTTTTTTTAAGGCGTCATTCACCGCCGTGAGCACCAGATCCTGCAACATCTCCACATCATCGGGGTCTACCGCTTCCGGACGAATGACCACCGACTGAATTTGCTTGTGCCCGTTAGCCACCACCGTCACCGCGCCGCCCCCGGCGGATCCCTCCACCGTCTTTTCCCCTAAAGCCTCCTGAGCTTTCATCATCTCTTCCTGCATCTTCTTTGCCTGTTTCATCAACTGGTTCATGTTTTTCATGCTCATTCCTCCCCGATGATCTCAATTCGATCTTGCCCAAAAAGGGCCGCCAGCTGCGCCAGGGGATCGTCACTTCCACCTTCCGATCCGCCGGTTCCTCCGCCCTTCCCCGAACTGCGAGAAACGACGCCGGCCGCCTGTTCCCTCTCGGCCAACTCCTGTTCCCACACTTGAACCGACACCGCATAGAGTTGCATGGATTCATTGAAGAGCGCCTGCAAAACCTCTTCGATGGCCGTGCGGTGCATTGGTTTCATGACAGTTTCCCGGTGGATCTGGTTCTTGAAAGCCACGATCAGCCATGAACCCGACCGGGCCACCGGCTCCCCATCTAAAAGCCAGGCTTGCGTGGTCACGCGTTTACGCTTTACTTCGTCGAGCACCTCTTGCCAACGGGCACGCACGGGTTCAACCCCGGGGATATCGAGTTGCCGACGGATCATTTCCCAAGCTGCTCCCTGGGCCTGCCTTTTTGTCGAAGGCGTGGGGCCCGGCGACTCCGGCCTTTCACCCGCCGAAAGGCGCCCGACACCTGACCCATTTCTCCTCGTCTCCGGTTGCCCGGCGGCTGGCCGATCCCCGCCATCCGATTCGAGATCCCCGACCGCAGAGGGTACACCCGGGGATGGCGGGGATGAAACCGAAGGCGCGCGAGAACCCCGTTCTCCCCTGTCCTTTGCGTCGGCCTGTGAGCCTTCGCGTTTCGCAAAGCTGGGCAAAGAAGAGAAGGGAGGCACCAGGGGGTCTGCGGGCACGGACCCCGGAACATCCCCTTTCTGTCGCAGGATCTGGGTCAACCGTTCGACCTGTCGTTCCAATCGCTCTACCCGAGCAGCCCACTCCGGTGCCGCCAAAGACTTGTCGGCGGTTATGCTGGCATTGCTTCCACCTGTTTCCATATGGGCATTCTCCCCGGAAAGGGTGCAGAGTTTGGCCAAGGTGAGCTCCAGCAACATCCTGGGTTGCCCATACCAACGCATCTGCTGTTGCAGACCGTTTAGCTCTTCCATCCAAACCAGAATCTGTTCGGGTTCCATCCGGTCAGCCAAAGCTTTCAATTCCGGCTGAAACTGGGCCCGCTCCCGAACCTCGGGATGGTCCGGCGCCGTCCGCATCCACAGAATGTCCCTCAGCGCATCTAAAAGTGTCGCCACCAGTGGACCGACATCGAAACCATGGTCCAGCTGCTCCCTCGCCCATATCAGCACATCGGCGGTTCGGCCCGCCGCCAGAGCTTCAACACCCGGCATCAAAGCCCGCTCGGGCAGGCGGCCGAGAAGGGCCAGCACATCCCCTTCGCGCAGCACATCATCGCTGAAAGAAAGGGCCTGGTCTAACATGCTCAAAGCATCCCGGAGCCCCCCATCAGCCGCCCGGGCAATGAGCCACAATGCCTTGTCTTCGACCTGCCTCCCCTTGTGGGCCAGGATCGATTTCATCCGCTCCGCCATGTCTCCGGCGTAGATTCTCTGAAAGGCAAACCGTTGACACCGGGACATAATGGTGGCGGGCACCTTGTGCGGTTCTGTGGTCGCCAAGATAAAAATGACGTGCTCCGGCGGCTCTTCCAGCGTCTTCAACAGCGCATTAAACGCCTCGGGGGTCAACATGTGGACTTCGTCGATGATATATACTTTATAACGCACTTGGGTAGGGGCATACCGAACTTGTTCCCGAAGTTCCCGAACTTCATCGATGCCCCGATTCGAGGCGGCGTCGATCTCTACCACGTCCAACACCGAACCGTCCATGATGCCGCGGCAGGCATCGCATTGGTTGCACGGTTCCTCGCCGGGCCCTTGTTCACAATTCACCGCTTTGGCAAGGATCTTGGCAACGCTGGTTTTTCCAGTGCCGCGAGGACCTGTAAACAAATATGCGTGGGCCAGCCGCCCGGTGCGCAGCGCATTTTGCAGCGTGCGAACGATATGGGGCTGCCCAACGACATCAGCGAACAACTGTGGCCGCCATTCGCGATAAAGTGCGAGATAGGCCAAAGGTCCCCACCTCTTTGCTTTCTTCCGACCGACAATAGCCGTCTGCGAATACACTACCATATGCGGGGTATCCAGACCAGTGCCCCGCCGGGAATCGCGTGCCCCCTACGGCTCATAGGCGGGCAGCAGAACACTGAACGTGGTCCCGTATCCTTTACTGGAAACCCGGATCATGCCTCCCAGATCGCTGATAATCCGTTGGCAAATGGGCAGCCCCAAGCCGGTCCCGTTTTCTTTGGTCGTAAAAAAGGCATCGAAAATGCGATCCATCGCGTAAGCGGGAATCCCGGGACCCGTGTCTTGTACATCAATCCGAACGAGATTTTCTTCCCGGTCCACGTCGGTACATAAGGTCAACGTGCCGCCGTGTTCCATCGCTTCCACCGCATTTTTCACGAGGTTCAGAACGACCTGTTTCAACAGCTCGGGGTCTGCCAACACTTTCGGAACGGGTTTGATACACAAATGAAATTCAATGTCGTGCAGAAGGGTTTCACTGCTGATAAGTGGGGCCAAACCCGTAACCAGTTCTTCCACTTCCATGGATGCCAGTTTTATATCCCGGGGTCTCGATAACAACAGCAACTCCCCGACCAACTCATTGACCCGGTCGATCTCCGCCAACATGACCTCAGTGTACTGAAATTCCTTATCCATATGGGAGCGGATGAAATTCTCTCGCATGATTTGCAAAAAGCCTTTAATTGAAGTCAGGGGATTGCGAATTTCGTGGGCAATGCCAGCGGCAATCTTGCCGACCGTGGCGAGCTTTTCCTGTCGCTGAAGCTGGTTTTCGAACCGTTCCCCCAGATCCTTCAGGAAAAACACGATTCTTTTTTCGTGAGATCCCTCCGGAGACAAAAAACCCGGAAAAACATGAGAATCCAGCAACCAGTGTTGGATCTGCCCGTCGATTTCAGCATCAAAAAGAAGGTTTCGCACACCTTCCGCGGCGATCTTGTGGGCAACGGGACGCAACACCAAGCCGAGTTCGGGAACAGCCTCGGAAAGGACCCGCCCAATGGCGTCATCAGCTTTCAAGTGCAGCATCTTCACAGCTGTGCTGTTCGTCGCCCGCACCCTCAGATCCACATCGGTCAAAATAACGCCCATCGCCATCTCCCCGATAATGGGCTGAACAAGTTCCCACAGCCACAGGTCCCAGGTGATGGCGTCATCTGAAACATACAAGTACACGCGATTCCCGTCCTCGGTGGTTCTTTCGTAGCGGACCATATCGGCCGCCAAACCGTCCCTCCCGGCGTTTGAAGATTCCGGACCCTTCTCCGCCGGATGGTTTTCGGGGTGCCGAGTTGCATCTTCCAGCGCCCGACTCGCCGCCAGGAGTGCGCCGCCGCTGTCCAAGAGGCAGGCCGGAAACGGGAGGAGTTCGATGTTTCGTTCGATCCAGCCTTCGCGGTGAAACAAGCCACGTCCCTCCCCGCCCTATCGCGATCCCGGGCCGCACATTCCCGGTCGCCGTACGTGTACAGTTCTACGAGGACGCAAAAAATCCTCCCGCCCTGTGGAGCAGGAGGATTCCCTGGATCTGCCGCGCCCTTGTCTTCGATGTCCGCACCGAGGCGTATCACCGGCGGGTGGCTCGGACCAGGCTACCCTGCGGCACCCGGGCGATCTTCCTTAGTGCTGCTTCCGTCAGGACCTGACACGGTTCGGAAGGACCCGCCGCGCAGGACCCGGTCGTCGACGCTCCGAGGCCGGTGCCGACCCTCCATGACGCACACCTCACGACAAGCCTTCAACCCCGCTCTAGCGGATTGCGGGTTCAGGGCACCGCTACCTCCCCGCCTAGCGCGGCAGATCCAGTGGCGGAGAGAGTGGGATTCGAACCCACGAGGCGGTTTTGCCGCCTACACGATTTCCAATCGTGCTCCTTCGACCACTCGGACATCTCTCCATAGTCGATCTACCGCCGGCTTGTAGGGGTACCCTGGGGAATAACAATGGCGGAGAGAGTGGGATTCGAACCCACGAGCCCCGTGAAGGGCTACTCGCTTTCGAGGCGAGCTCTTTCGACCACTCAGACATCTCTCCGCGGTGGGTCATCAAAGGAAAGAACTGAAGAATGGCCAGCCTGCGGCCTCTCCCGCGCGCGCAGTTCACGAAAAAACCGTTTTAGCAGGTCGGAACAGGATTCCCGAAGAACGCCACCCTCCACCTTTAGTCGATGATTCAAGGGCGCGTCAGCCACCTGGAGCACCGATCCGCACGCTCCCGCTTTCGGATCAGGCGCCCCAAAAACCACCCGTTCCACCCGAGCTAAGACAGCTGCGCCCACGCACATGGCACATGGCTCCAGGGTCACATACAACGTGGTGCCCGAAAGTCGCCAGCCACCGACCGCTTGGGCCGCTTGCCGCAAGGCCACCATCTCCGCGTGGGCTGTGGGATCATTCCACATCTCCCGAAGGTTGAAACCCTCTCCGAGGATCTGTCCGCCTGCCACCACCACCGCACCGATGGGCACTTCACCCATCTCCCCTGCATATGCGGCCAGTTGCAGGGCGCGCTCCATGTACTGCAAATCCCGCGGGGTGTCTGGCAAAAGCTGAATCCCACCTTCCGTTTTACTACTATATCACAATCTGGGCACTCCGTGCAACGGCCGGTGATCCTTGGCTGCCCGGCCCCCTGCCTGGCGGACACAAAACCGAGCGTTCAGACCCTGATTGAGTGAGCAAATTCCACCGCCGCCCGGCCGATTGGCCCGGCCGTTTTTCCCTTCCGTCCATACAGTGAGCAGAGGAAAGGAGGGCTGTTCATGAAACAACCGGTCATCGGCATCCTGTACCACGCCGATCCGCCCACATCTGGAGAACCGAAGAATGAAGACCACACCCACGAGCTCTATTTGATCGAATGGGACGGCCGGCCACCGCATGTCCACGATTTCGCCGGAATCACATCTTTCGACGCCGGTCATCGACATCGTTACGCTGGCACCACGGGCCCCGCTCCGAGCGGTGTCCCCCACACCCACGATTATTACACGGTGACCACCTTGAATCAAGGCCACACCCACGTCTTACAAGGGCGCACAGGTCCCGCCGTGCCTCTGCCCGGAGGCGGTCATTACCACCTATTCGCCGGTGTCAGCACGGTCAACGGTCGCCCGCCCCACACCCATCACTACCGCGGCAGAACGGGGCACGCCCATCCCTGACGAAAGCCCGGCGCGGCCGGCTGGCCCTCGGCCGGCCGAAGCCGGCCTTCAAGGCCATCCACCCCCCACTCCATTTGTCCGATTCCCAGGGCAACCCATGTGGCAGGACCGACGATGCCGTCCGGGAGAAAACCGGACGCCCGTTACAACCCAATATTTGTATATTCACAAACCGATCCGACTTCAGTAGAGTGACAGTAAGAATTGAAATGGACGAGGAGGTCTCAGGATGAAAGGTCGGTTAATTGCCGCCGTTCTCACCGGCGCCCTGCTCCTTCCGAATCCGGCTCTGGCTTATACGGTAAAACCTGGTGACACCTTGTGGAAAATCGCTCAAGCCCATCATGTATCTGTCGCCCAGTTAATGCAAGTCAATCATCTGACAAGTACATGGATTTACCCCGGGCAAAACCTTCAGATCCCAGGGAACAGCCGCACATACACCGTGGTCAAGGGCGACAGCCTTTGGAAAATCGGCCAGCGATACAATGTTTCGGTGGCGGCGGTTAAAGCTGCGAACCATCTGTCCGGAGACCTGATTTACCCCGGCCAAGTCCTAAAGATTCCTTCCGGTCCCAGCAGCGATCTGGGATCCACGGCCCCCGCTTCGACCCCGACGGTTCGCATGCCCCCGGCCTATCAAGATGGCGTCTTCCCATTGCCCAAGGGCTCCTACTCAGGGTTTACTGACAATTTTGGCGCGATTCGAACCTGGTCCCCGTCAGGTACCACCACCCGCAACCACGATGGCATAGACATCGTGGCCCCTCTGGGCACCCCCATTTACGCCGCCGAAGGGGGGACGATTATCAACCAGGGGTGGAGTGAACTGGGGGGCTGGCGACTCACCGTTCGGGTCGACGGATCCACCGCTTTTTATTACGCCCATATGTCTGGATATGCCGGAGGGATGGTTAAAGGTGCGACGATCAAGAAGGGTCAACTGATCGGATACGTGGGGAACACCGGATACGGTCCCGTCGGGACTTCCGGGAAATTCGAGGCCCACCTGCACTTTGGGATGTATAAAACCTCCGGATCCTGGCAGGCGATCGACCCGTATCCCTATCTAAAATGGTGGGAATCGCAACGCTGAAGCATCACGGGCACCGGGGCCGGGCGCGGGTCTTCCGCCTCACCCGGCCCGGAAGCCAGAGAGCCAGTCACCCCGTGAAATCACAAGGTTTTTTCACTCCTGCGTTCCTTCAACCGCTCTGACCAGACCAACCCGACAACGTTTTTCCAGTTCTCAGTCCGGCCAGTGACCTCTTTTGCGATAATTTTACGCCATGTCTGCCATCATCGGGAGCGCAACTGATCCCCGGATGAACATTGCGGCGGCAGGACATACTTCCAGAAAGAGGTGGTATTCCCTGAGAGAAGGGGTGAGGACGGTGTGGATGAGGACTTGAAAAAGGATATGCAGAAGGTGGAAAAAAACGAAGAGAATCTACAGGACACGATTTTGTCATCCCTCGTGGTGGGAGCGTTTATTGTGATCCTGTGGTTTGTCATGTTCGGCCTTTACGTCACCAGGCTGAGTGGATAGGGAGGTAAACCTCGATGCTCAATATCGATTTGCCCCGCTCGGAACGGATCTGGTTGATGATCGGCGGGGCATCCTTGGTGGTATTCTTTGCGATCATCTTGCTCATGGCGCTGGTCTGGGGATTTCATAATCCCGGGCAAATGAAAACCATCGCCCCGGACGCGGTGCGAACCACCCCACCCTTTGACAAACCCGGTCTCTATCAGGTGGGACCGAACGAGTACCGCGCCGTCATGATCGCCCAAATGTTTATGTACCAGCCGAACAATGTGACGGTGCCCGCGGGTTCCACGGTGCATTTTGAGGTGACGAGCCCAGATGTGGTTCACGGCTTTGAAATTCCGGGCACCAATGTGAACCTCATGGTGGTCCCCGGTCACATCACCGAGTACACGGCCACTTTCCGCAATAAAATGGACCGGTTGATCGTCTGCAATGAGTATTGTGGCAGTGGACATCAAGTGATGCTCGGTCGATTCGTCGTCCAGTAATTTCTGTCGAGGAGGAGCAGCCATGAGCGAAAATGCTGTAGAAACAGGAACGACCCAGGCTCCCGTCTTCGCCTTTGAACGGGGGGATCGGGTTCTTGTGCTCGCCCACTTGGGGGTTGCTTTTATCGCCTTGCTGCTGGGTGCGGCGGCCGGAATGCTGCAGGGGTTGCAGCGCACCGGATACATAAAATGGCCGGACGCCGTGGGTTATTACCAGTTGCTCACACTGCACGGTGTGGCCCTGGCGCTGATTTTCACCACACTGTTTATCATTGGATTTCTTCTCGCCGGGACGGCCAAGACCCTGGGCGGCCGACTCCATTCCGTGGACCGGGTTTGGGCGTGGATCGGCTGGATCATGATGGTGGTGGGCACCGCCATGGGCACGGTCAGCATTCTGAACAACTCGGCCACGGTGTTGTACACCTTTTACGCCCCGCTGAAAGCCTCTCCGTGGTTTTATGTCGCGATGGCGCTGGTCGTCGTGGGAAGCTGGCTCGGGGGAGTGGCGATCTTCACGGCCTACGCCCGGTGGCGGCGGCAGCACCGGGGTCAGGTGTCTCCGTTATTCGCCTACATGTCTGTTGCGACGATGATCCTGTGGATCATCGCCACCCTGGGGGTCGCCATTGAAGTGCTCTTTCAATTGATCCCCATGGCTTTTGGTTGGGTTCCTCGGGTGAACGTGGAACTGAGCCGCACCCTGTTCTGGTATTTCGGACACCCCTTGGTGTATTTCTGGTTGTTGCCGGCTTACATATACTGGTACGTGAACATCCCCCAAATCATCAAGGGCAAGTTATTCAGTGATTCTCTGCCGCGATTGACTTTCGTCTTGTTCATCCTTTATTCGATCCCCGTTGGATTTCATCATCAGTTCAACGAACCGGGGATTGCGAATGGATGGAAAATCCTCGCCGCCGCCCTCACCCTGACTGTCGTGGTCCCGTCTTTGATGACCGTGTTCGCCATGTTCGCCACCTTCGAAATGGCTGGCCGGGCTCAGGGAGCGACGGGGAGATTCGCATGGCTCCGCAAACTCCCGTGGAAAGATGTCCGGTTCTTCGCCCCGTTTCTCGGCATGGTGATGTTCATCCCCGGTGGAGCCGGAGGAGTGGTGAACGCCAGTTACCAGCTTAACCAAGTCATTCATAACACTTTGTGGGTAACGGGACATTTTCACATGACCTTGTCGTCTGCGGTGACCCTAACCTTTTTCGGCATCGCATACTGGCTGGTCCCGGCCCTCACCAACCGAAAGCTGACGTGGCGGGTCAATAACCTGGGCATTTTCCAAGCGTGGCTCTGGTTTATCGGCATGCTGCTAAACGCCGTTCCCATGCACATCGTCGGACTCCTGGGAGAACCCCGGCGCACGGCGTTCACCACGTACAACGACAACCCTGTTGTCCAACCCTGGCTGCCGTACTGGCCGGTCATGGGGATGTCGGGTATCTTCCTGTTTCTCTCCATCATGCTGTTCCTCGGCGCGATGATCTACCTGTGGTGGTTTGCCCCGCGCCTGGACACTCCTGCCGAATTCCCGATTGGAGAGGTGAAAGACAAGTCCCACCCGACCCCCATGATTCTCGAGCGTTGGCCTTTGTGGATCGCCCTTACGGGCGTTTTGGTGCTCATCGTGTACACCGTGCCATTGGTGGATATGATCCAAACACCGCCGCCGAGTTCGCCGCCGATTCGAAGTTGGTAGGCGGACGCACAATCTGCGCTCTCGGCGTTGAAGTGGTCCATATCGAGAAAACCCCGGGGTTTCTTGCGTGCGATGCGTGCGATGGGCATGCACACTCAGCAGGGGATATGGGCACGCCGCCACGTGCGGCTCTCTGCCCGCCCGTCACGGGCGCTGCGTGCCTGACCATCTAGCAAAAGTAACTGTATTCATCCATGTCTGCCACGAATTCCAGGATGGCTCGATTCACAGCCAATGGCTGCTCAAGGTTGGACAGGTGACCGCAGGGCAAGACCCGAAGTCGGGAACGAGTCAGCAACCCGTGTATTAACCTTTGGACCGAACAGCGAGGCAGGACTCGATGGCCTGCCTCCTGTTTTTATTGGCATTGCAACTCATGCTGGCGCCCGTGATTCTTTGATGGTGCCTTTGCGTTTACTTTTGCGTTTGCTTTTTCTCCCCACTTCCCTGGATTTGTATCGTCTGGGATCACGTGGTTGATAATGTTCAGGTAGTGATTTGCTTTGTCCTCCATGTATTTCGCTCTTCGTTTTGCTTCCTCCAACTGCGCCAAAGCAGCGGATTTATATTTCAAAATGATTTCGTAGCGTTCCTGAATGGTGGAATCGCCCTCCAAACACAAATCGACGTACCTTTTGATGTCTTTTACTGACATTCCACATTGTTTCAAGTATTTTACGCCCGTGAGCCAATCCAAGGACTTGTCGTCGAAAAGACGGTTATTATGGCTGTCACGCTGTACATTGGGGACCAGTCCCTTATCGGTATAGAAGCGAACTGTATGTTCGGTCAGACCCAGTAGTTGAGCGACTTCTTTCACGGTGTACATCGTAAAACACCTCAAACGAAAGTTCTTTTGCTCGAAAGCTTGACTTCGTGTTACTCGAAGGTTGTACGCTCACCCCTGACGGATGTCAACGGGCTGAAAATCAGGAGGATTTTATATGCAAAAGGTGATTTTGAACAATGGTGTTGAGATGCCGATCCTCGGTTTTGGCGTTTATCAGGTTCCTGACGCACAGGAATGCGAACAGTGTGTTTATGAGGCCTTGACGACCGGTTATCGTCTGATTGATACGGCTGCCGCTTATCAAAATGAAGAGGCGGTCGGCAAAGCAATTCAGCGAAGCGGTGTGCCCAGAGAAGAAATCTTTGTAACTACAAAACTTTGGGTGCAGGACACTGGTTATGACCGCACAAAGAAGGCATTTGAAAAATCCCTTAAGCGATTGGGTCTCGATTATCTGGATTTGTATCTCATTCACCAGCCGTTTGGTGATGTGTATGGATCTTGGCGCGCGATGGAGGAACTGTATCGCGAGGGCAAGATCAGAGCCATTGGTGTGAGCAATTTCCAAATGGATCGCCTGGTCGATTTAATCATCCACAATGAAGTTGTGCCTGCTGTAAATCAGATTGAAACGCATCCTTTCTGCCAGCAAATCGAGAGCGCTGAGTTTATGAAGCAGCACGGTGTTCAAATCGAATCCTGGGGTCCCTTTGCGGAAGGCAGGAACAATCTATTCCAGAATGCAGTTTTGGTTTCGATCGCGGAAAAGTACAACAAATCCGTTGCTCAGGTTGTCTTGCGCTGGTTAATCCAAAGAAACATTGTTGTGATTCCGAAGTCCGTGCATAAAGAACGGATCATCGAGAATTTTAATGTCTTCGACTTTGAGTTGAGCCAGGCCGACATGCAGACGATTGCGACGCTGGATACCAAACAGAGCTTGTTCCTTTCCCATACCGATCCCGAAACTGTGAAATCTCTTAGTAACTTGAAATTTGATGTTTAATGCTTTACTGGCCGGTTTCGGCAGCTACTCTAAGGCGTTACAGGACACAATTGAAGATCAGAGAAGATACGGTGGCTGCTCTTTCGATTCAGTTAACACCTGATGAAGTGTCGTTGCTCCGCTGTTGATATGGCATAGCTTGGATGGGTTTAGAAATGCCTTTCCAACAACAGACCCACTTGCTGTGCCATGACCGTGGGTGAATACGGCATACCCGTGGTGATCCACCACTCCACGACCCCTACGTTTGATTATAAACGTGTGTTGATTAAACAATCAAATGTCGAGCCTGAAAGGCTGAACGAATCGGCCTACAGGGTCGGGGTTTTTGAGACGCCCTTCCAGGTAAATCTCAACGAAAGGGGAGTTCGCTCGTGAAAGGTGCTGTCCTGTATGGCCCAGGGGATGTCCGTTTTGAGGAGCTTGACGATCCGAATATCCTGAAGCCGACCGATGCCATCATCCGGATTGTCGCTGCCTGTGTGTGCGGGTCCGACTTGTGGGACTATCGTGGGATCAATCCAGTCACGCAGCCGACCCCGATGGGGCATGAGTATTGCGGGATCGTCGAGGAAGTCGGAAGCGCCGTCAAATCGGTCAAGCCGGGCCAGTTTGTCATCGGTTCGTTCTTCGCATCGGACAACACCTGCGCAATCTGTCATGACGGCTACCAGTCGTCGTGTGTGCACAGGGAGTTCGTGGGAGGTGCACAGGCGACCCGGCTGCGCGTGCCGCTTGCGGACGGTACGCTCGTCGCGACTCCGGATGTTCCGCCTGACGACCTGATCCCGAGCCTGTTGACTTTGTCTGATGTCATGGGGACAGGCTGGTTCGCAGCGGACGCAGCAAACGTGAAACCGGGCAAAACGGTCGTCGTCGTGGGGGACGGCGCGGTTGGCTTGTGTGCGGTGATTGCGGCCAAGCAAATGGGGGCCGAGCGGATTGTCATCATGAGCCGGAATCCGGCACGGCAGAAGCTGGCCCGCGAATTCGGTGCGACGGACATCGTACCCGACCGCGGTGACGAGGGCGTGGCGCGCATCAAAGACTTGACCGACGGGCTTGGTGCTCATTCGGTACTGGAATGTGTGGGCACGCAGGAGGCGATGATGCAGGCGATCCGGTCGGCCCGCCCGGGCGGGTACGTGAGTTACGTGGGCGTGCCGCACGGGGTAGAACTCGATGGACAGGAGTTGTTCTTTGCCCATGTCCACCTTCACGGTGGCCCAGCCCCGGTTCGTCGCTTCCTGCCGAAAATGATTGACTTGGTGTGGAACCGGAAGATCAACCCCGGCAAGGTATTTGACCTGAGGCTTCCGCTCGATCAGGTGGCAGAGGGCTACCGGGCGATGAGCGAGCGTCGCGCGATCAAGGCGCTGCTGATCCCGTAAAGCCGCGAGGCCCGTACTGACACTCGCTGAAGAGGGTCAATGCTGGAACTGCGTCAACGAACTCATTCCGGAAAACTGAGTGTAAACGAAAAGGAGGGGTTTGTTATGGAAATTCAACGAGCGGGTTCACAGCCTTCCGGTAGAGGACCGTCGGAGTATTTCACCGGCAATGTGCGAGTGGACAAATTGTGGGAGGCACCTGCACCGGCGCGCGTCAGCGCCGCGAGCGTCACGTTCGAACCCGGCGCACGCACGGCATGGCACAGCCATCCGTTGGGTCAGACCCTCATCGTGATCGCAGGTTACGGCTGGGTACAGCGATGGGGCGGTCCGGTTGAAGAAATTCGACCGGGTGATGTGGTTTGGTTCCCGCCCGGTGAGAAACATTGGCACGGTGCATCGCCAACGACGAGCGTGACACACATTGCCATTCAGGAGTGAGCGATGAACAATATCGGCGTTAGGACAGGGCGACGTATGATGCTTCTGCACCGCTCCCGGTAAATCAAGGAGGGCCGATACATGAGCACTTGGTCTGAGGATGAGCTGTGTAAAATCGCTGAGGCGGATGACTTGCATATTTCACCCTTTCGCGAGGACGGGGTGACCTACGGCACCCCGACCTGGATCTGGTCCGTTGTCGTCGGCGACGCTGTGTATGTGCGCGCCTACAACGGGAAGGCTTCTCGCTGGTACCAGGCTGCGCTACGGCAGAAGGCGGGGCGGATCACCGTCGCCGGCATGACGAAGGAAGTGACGTTCGAACCTGTCGATGGGCCCATCAACGACCTCATCGATGACGCTTACCGGGCGAAATACCGTGACAGTCCGTACCTGGCTCCGATGACTGGCTCGCGGGCCCGGGCGGCGACGGTCAAGATCCTGCCACGCGAAACAACCACCTGAGTCACATTCGTTTCGGATGCCCCACCTCTGCACCGGTGATCGATGCCGCTCCGCGCGTGAGGCGGGGCGGCTTTTTGTGTGGGGAACCACCTCTCCCTTTAAACGTTGCGGCTGCGGCCTCTCGCTGGTGCGCCCGGAGGGACTCGAACCCCCGCAAGACGCGGTTTAGGAAATGTACACAGTGTGTGATAATGCGTCCGATATAGTATGTTTTGTCCGTGAAGCACAGGAAATTTGCGGACTCGAAAAGATATTTGCCATGTCAAAATCATGCCAGAATGATAAGTTCGTGACCATACGTGTGACCAATTCTAGCGCCAACGGATAGAGCCGCTGAAAACCGAGGACCACCGCCGCGGCGCCGCGGGCCATACTGGCCGCGTCGACGACCAGAATCACCAGCGCTTCCTGGAGGCGTGTCGCGTGGGCAGTACTGCCGGTATCCTCCCGCGGGCCCTTGTCGTCGTACAGGCCCATCACCCCTCGATAACCGCCGCGCCAGCCGTCAGCTCCTCAGAGCCCCGCATACGGATCCCGGGGCCCTGGTATGGACTCTATTGGTCTTCTGGCGCCTGGTGTCAGCCAGCGGTTCCCGGGAGGCTCCCGGGAGCTCTTGGTGCGGGCTCTGGCGGCTTGGTGCCGGGCCTTGTCGCCTGGCGCCCCCCCAGTGCATGGGCGGTCATTAGCACCTAGTGTCCTCTCTGCGGTTCAAGCCTGCGGCCGGCCCGCCACGGCAAACTCTCTGTCGATCACCGCCGCAGCCGTCGCTCACCGAGCCAACCAACTCCTCAATCCCCACACCCAGCGCCCGGGCCACCCGGTACAATTCCTCCACCCGACTCCCGCGAACACCGGATTCGATGGCGTACACGTAGCTAACTGACACGCCAGCCGCCCGTGCCAGTTCATTCACCGACAATCCTCTCTCTACGCTCCTGCACCCTGCGGCTAATGATCGCGCGAATCTGCTTTCCCATGTCGATCCCCTCCATCCGTTTTTGGATGGAGTACGCTCGCGGGGCCTGCTCATCCTGTTTAGTATGGCTTAAATTGTCCAAAAAGAAAAATCCCCGGACACAAGGCCCGGAGAATAGGTGGGATACGCGAGAAACGGTCGATCACTTCCATCATACCGATTGTGGTTAACTCGCCTGGCTCACTTGGCTCACCTGGTGGCCCCGCTCTTCCGCTGGATACGGGTTATGCCGAATTTCCACATTTAGTGGATTGTCAAACGCGATTATTTAGCGTATAATGTGATTAAAATTTAAGCACGTAGCCATACTAAAGTTAAATCGGCGCCACTATCTCCCGAAACCATAACCTCTTCGGTTGTGTGGAAATCCCAGATGTGGGATAGGGAATAGGGCGCTGATTCATTTTCGTCTAAAGCACCAGATATTGAAACCAGGATTACTATATGGTGGGTGACAGTCAGGCAAGGAAATCTCTAATTGATTTTGAATGTATAGAATAAGCCTTGACTTCGCATTATTTTTCCCTGGATTCGGATTGAAGTGACCATTTCTTACGTGAGCAATCGCACCAGCAAAAACATCCGCTAATTGCAATTCAACCTGAGCCCCGTCCCTTGGTTCAACTCGTCGAACTATATTGGCATTACCTATTCCAATAATTTCATGAAAGTAATCGTTGAACAATTTATTGTTTAGAGCATTTTTTAAATCAGATAACCTTCCAGGGACGGAATTGCTTTTTCTGTCAAGGAAAATGTCATATCTATTTCGGTATGTTAACCTTTTATAAATAAGCCAAAAGTACATCTTATAAAAATGAAGTTCTTCATCACTACTATAAATCTTGTGTTTCTTATCCGACTGATCAACAACAAGTGCTCGAAACTTAAGTAATCCTTGACTCATGTATTTTAGAAAAACATCCACGAGCCCTTTATAAGCTTCAAATTGATGCCCCTTCATTTCAGTCCAATGAAACTCTTTGTCAAACCTATGTTGCCGTTTAACATTTTGAATATCTCTCTCCAAATCAGCTGCACATACTGGATTTTGCCAAATCGTCCCCAAAACCATATAACGATGCCCGTTTTGACAACTCTCGTCTCCCCATATTGTAACAAGCGGCATTCAAAATGACCTTCCTTTTTCTCAACTTCACTTTGATGAACACTTACATTATATCACAATTTTTAGGACGCGTTTTCTATGAGACTGCAACAAAAAAGCACCCTGGCTTTTGCCTGGGCGTAGGTTTTACTGAACCTGTTTTCCTCACTCATTTTCGGAAAGCATCCTTAAGCTGGCGCAGGGCGGCCTCAATAAGCCCTTGAATTTCTTCAGCGGTCAGCGATCCATTCTCCCGGGCCCGGGCCGCCAACCATTCAGCGGCCTTTTGGTTCTTATCGGAGCTGTAGACCTGCTCCACGAATCACATAGCCAGGGTGGCGGGCTCCTGCTTGGTGGCCAACTCCTCTTGGATGCATTTCAAGTTTCCAGTCCCTAGCCGACATCGGGCGTATCCTATTACAGCTATCACCTCCCAAGCAACCGCAGCACACGGAGGATACCGGAGCATCTCCGGGCACAAAGCCCGGGAAACCGTGCTCGAATGGATGGCATGATGATGGAATGCGTGAAACACCGCCGGGGAGCCCGCCGGCCGACCGGATCCCCGTCGATCCTCGCACATCTGCGAAGCTAATCCAAACCGTCAATGACACAGATTATTTGCGGCTAACCTCCTTTCCACTTGCGTCATACAGCACCGCGGTGTCCCCATTGTTGTTCCAGATGTTCGCCGTCGTCCAAGCCAGTTGCCCGGGCGGCATATCTGCGGCTTTTGGCCCGCTCACAATCCGAACGGTCGCCCCTGCTTTCAGCACATAGCCAGTAGGGAAGTGATATGTTTGATTCCCCTCCGTGCTGACCAGCTTCCACCCGGTCATGTCGATGTCCTTGGAGTCTGCATTCCTGATTACTACAATTTCGTTGGAGAGATTCACGCTGTCGATGACTA
>NZ_JAILZZ010000031.1:0-36900 GCF_023512215.1 Kyrpidia sp.
CCGGTGAACCCCAAGATGTCCCCCGGACAGCACTCGAATCTCCCCCGACGGACGCCGGTGTGGATCGAGTCTCGGAATGCGCTGGCCCAGTGTGCCCCGTCGACACCCCACCTCTGTCCCTGGAAGTGCTCCCCACGGAAACCCCTGGGATCTGGAGAACGGAACTCACAGATCTCCACGAACCCGCGGTGCCCAAGGACGGGGGATTTTGAGAGGATCCACTCGAACCATTTCCCTGGTCTCCTCGTACTTCCGCACGGCCCATCCACTCCCGACCCGAACCAAACAATGAAACGGAACCCCAAGGAGATTGGGGCTTGTCCTCAGAAACTCTGGATACGGCAGCGTCAGGATTCGCGACAGTCTTTGGCATGTCGAGAGAACGATTCGCACCGTCTCCCGGAGCGGGCACCTGAAACTGTTCGGGCCAGGAAAGTAACCCACCGGGGATTGGCGCCTTCGCCTTTTGGCCGGAAACCCCCGCTGGACTTTGGGTCGTCGGATCAAAGGGAAGCATCGGGAAAAGTCCGGCATTCTTTTCGGGAACAAGGGCACCGAACACGTGGCCGAACCATGATTCGATCAACGCCCCCGGTTCGAGGCGCGACACGCTGGGCCCAGTTTTGCCACCGGACTCTGGCTTGCCAATTTCAGGAATACCCGGCAAAGTCGGCAGATCAGGTAAAACCGGTAGCTTGGGCAAAGCTGGCAGTACGGGTAGGGCCGGCGGAGTAATCACAGCAACAGGAGGATTTATCACTTTCGGCGGCTCGGGCGTCAGAACGGGTTTCGGCAGGTTGACACTCCCATCCGGAACTGTCGGTACAGGCGGTTGGACCGGTTTGGGTCGCTCGGGAGTGGATGGCCTAGACGACACGAGTGGTGCTGTAACGCTACTGCGATAAGACCTGCCGGAACTCCTCGGAAAAGGCCAAGGGTTCGTGGTTGCGTGATAAATCGGCCCACCTACATCCTCGGAACGTGCATGTTCCCCAGAGGCCCCGCTTTCTTCTGGCACCAACGCCGGGGTCCCCTTGGACGCACTGAGAGACAGAGCCGCTGTACCCCGAGACCCTGGGAGTGGGTTGTATGCAAAATCCGAACCAGGCCAGCCAAATGTTCGCAAAGTTTCAATAAACGTCACCGAACCTGTGCTCGCATCCGGGCGGCCCAGCCACCCGAGGGCCCCGAGGCTACCGGCTTCGCCAGACGCATTCTCGTCTTGGGCGCCATCCGTACCGCCGAGAATCAGCCAACTGGACTGCTCAGGCGAAGACGGAGCCCACCGAGCACCCAACTGAAGCACCGGAACTGCAGCAGCAAGAACCGGAGGGGATTTGGCGGATCCCGCCGTAGAGACGTCCGGTCGTTGTCTGGTTACAAGCAGTGATATCATCTCTCCCACGGTTTGCGGGTTACCTGGGCTAGTTGGCCATGGGCACAACACAACGCCGATACCCAACACCCCCGCACCCATCACCCATTGCCAACCTCGCACACAACCTCTCCTCCCGTCTCGTTTTTCTCTTGGACTTTAAACCAAGTTTCCCTTTGATTTCCTCTTGATTGTATCAACATCTCCAACTGGATTTCCAGCCCGCTGAGTGACGAAAGAGCGGCAAGCGGTGCACTGGGCTCTCATTTTAATCGAATTTCACCGTCATTCGACTTCGCAGTCCCATCCAAAGATCGAACGGAAAGTTTTCCCATCCAATATTCAAAAATGATTCTTTAAGACCAAATCGATTAACGCGCGAAAATTTTTTTCGACATTTAATAGGTCTATTGAACTAATTTTTATGACAATATTGTGACTATCTGATGACGTTTTACAGTCCTGTTATTGCTCCGAAAAGAAACCGCCCCTGATATAACTGGGAAATTTTTCTTAGACGCCATACTAGTACGTGATATAATCACAATCATTTTGTAAGTGTTGTCGAATGCTGTCGAGCAAATGGGCCCAATTCACTATTTTTGGCAGGGACGGAAACCAAGTATAATCGGCACCGAACTCAACCATGAAAGGAGTTGTGTAGGAATGCGCAAGTGGATGTTGTCGTTGGGACTGTCTGCCGCCCTCAGCCTCGGGAGTGTAGTGCCCGTTTTTGCCGCAGACAGCACTCCCACCCCGGCTCCCGCCAGCGGACTGGGAAATTTGCTCGGTGCTATAGGAAGTCTTTTGGGCAGCTCAAATGTCGATGCCCAGAGCGCAGTGTGTGTGCAAGTTGGAGACGCGGTGGTAACTGCGAAAGCCGTCAACTCTGTGAATCAACCTGGCTTGACTGGGCTGGTCAGCGGAGGAATTCTCGGGGGTACAGCCGGCACTTCGGCTTCGGCTTCTTATGCCGGCTACTCGGCCAGTACGTCGGCGAGCGGCAGTTGGGGGCTGGCTTCTTCTACCCAGGCGCTGGGAAATCTCTTAAGCGGTCTGGGAAGCGCCCTGGGCGGCGGCCGGTGACAAGCTCCCGCAGGAGAATCGATGCATCCACCCGTCCCGGTCAAACAATGTCTCGTGAAGAAATTGCGAAAGGGGTTCGTGAAGATGAAAAACAAATGGATGCTCAGCGCTGCGCTCTCAACCTTATTGACAGTGGGAGGAGCGACCGCTCCGGCGTTCGCAGCTGACGGCGGTCTGGGGGATGTCCTCGGGGCCGTCAACAACCTCGTGGGAAGCACCAACATTTCTTCCGGTAGTCTAGTGACCGCCACCATTCCATCTCAAGGTGTCAGCATCCAGGCGGGGTCGACGTACGGAGCGAAACAAGATGGCCTGACGGGATTGCTAGGGGGCATACTGGGGGGTACATATAACACGACAGCCGCCCTGAGCGGACCCAACGGCCTGTCGGCCAGCGCTTCCACGAGCGGTGGTTATGGCTTGGCTTCGACGGTTCAATCGCTGACCAACGGTTTAGGAGGCCTGCTCGGCGGTTTGTTGAAATAACCACGGCTGACGTTCGAGGCCGGGATTTCGGTTCCGGCCTCGGCCCGTACTGGGCACCCGGCTATGCCCCTTCGATCTAACCGGAGATCAAAGCGAGGAGGTTAACTGATGAATCCGATTTGGTCGATAATTCCTTTGTTTCTCCCGTGGCTGACCCTAAGTTCACCGAATCCGCCCGCTCCTCCCCAAGGGGGAGTGTCTATCACGGTTCAGACCCCGATGGCCTCGTGGAATCAACAACAACAATTGCAGGAAGTCGGACCTGGGCAATATTCCGCTTCCACCGGCACAACGGTCAATCTGGGACAAGGGGCGGTCATCTCCGTTCAATCGGAGACTCACGTCACCTTGCCTGAAATGCCGAAGTAGATGCGGGTTCGCCCGATTATCGGGTGCAGCGGCCCGATGACAGAAGGAGAGAAAAGGAGACTATGAACAGAAAATGGATGTTCAGCGCCGGCTTTTCGGCCTTGCTGCTGTCGGCGGCCGGCGCCCTTCCGGCCGCGGCGGCCGACGGTAACGCAGGGCATGTCAATTCCCTGAGCGAGTCGATTGGGACTACCCTGAATCAGATTCGCCAAGTCGTCGGCAATCCATTGCAAACCATGCAGCAAACCGTAGGTACGTCGATTCCGTCCCCAGGAGGGACCAATGCCTCCTCAGGCAGTCCCGGAGGGATGCCATCACCCGGAACGACGTTTTCCGTCCCGGATATCGGGCCGTCGACCAAGGAAGTGTTACAACATGCGGCCGATGTGGTAAACAGCAGTGGGGCCGGAACCATCACGCTACCCGCTGGCGGTTGTAGTGCCGGCCCTTGCGGTGGCGGCGGCACGAATCCCGGTGGTGGCGGCGGCACGAATCCCGGTGGTGGCGGCGGCACGAATCCCGGTGGTGGCGGGGGCTCCGGAGGCGGAGAGACAAACCCCGGTGGCGGTGGCGGCTCCGGTAGCGGACAGACCAACCCCGGCGGTGGTGGCGGCTCCGGTAGCGGACAGACCAACCCCGGCGGTGGTACCGACACACAGCCTATCGGGAGCCCGTCAGGTGGATCCGGGGAGAATACCGGCTCTGCCTGGGGATCATCTGGGGGCACCACTATAACCCCTGTGAATCACGAAGGCAGCGGCAACCCGCCCCAAACATCGGGCACAACCAGCGGGTCTAGCGGCACGAATACCCAGCCAGTTGCTCAACCGACGCCAACCGTTCTACCCAATACTGGCACTAACTCACCCTTATATATTCTTGCCGGACTTCTCATGCTGATTTCGGGCATTTTACTCATCCGACCCATACGGAGGTTGTTGCAATCGTGGCGGTAACGAAATCAGTGGTTTCCCTCCACCGGCTTCGACACGCCTTCAGCATTCTGATTCGAATCGCCCTCGGTGTCTGGTTGACCACGGGGACGACAATGATCGCTTACTTTGGATGGCGATACACCCATCAACTCTTGGGCATCGGGCGATCGTCCCTTCCGGCTTACTCTCCGCCTCAGCGCGAAAGGACGAAGTTGTGGCCCGTGACCCCAGAACCGGGAACAAAAATCGGCGATCTTGAAATCCCTTCTCTCCATATGCGCGTCCCCGTGGTGCAAGGCACCGACCCCGACCAACTGGAACAAGGGGCTGGGCACTGGATGACCAGTGCCCTTCCCGGGCAACTAGGCAATGTTTACATCGCTGGCCACCGGGATACGGTCTTCGCATCTTTGCGGGGAATCAAGATCGGAGATACCATCGTATTTCACACATTGTACGGGGATTTTGTGTACAAGGTCACTTCCACAACCATCGTCCCAGAAACGGACGTGAGTGTACTTCATTCATCTCACCCTGAGCAAACGATCACATTGCAGACGTGTTATCCTTTTTTTTATTTTGGCTTCGCACCCGACCGGTACCTGGTACACGCCGAGTTGATTGAAAGCCCACGTCCTCATACGGCAGCACCACACCACCAAACGACAAGTGGTGGATAGATTTGTACCGGGGTGGGGCACTCCCCAAACTCCGGGCCGCCTGCACCTTCAGCGGTCGAGGGAATCGATCTTGGGCATGCTCCCAGACTCCATGCATCCCGCCAACTCATCGAGCCGCGCCTGAATGGCCTGCAGCTCCGCTTCTATTTTTTGAAACCTCCGTTCCAGGCGCTGCTCGAGCGCCTCCCATTTTGAATGGTCCGAGCGGGCAACTCGACTGCGTTGAATGCGCTCGAAAAGAAGCAGCAAGCTCGGATCCTGAAGAACCACGTCCATCAAAGCGTCGGCAAAGGTTTCGCGATACCCGGGCATGCCGTGATCCTTACCGTAAAGCAAATGTTTTTGCAGCAATTTATCAATCCGCGGATTATGGGGACCTCCGCTTTGCCGATAAAAAGCTTCAATACGCGCTTCCATCGTCATCTTCTTATCCATGGCGCAACCTCCACAATCGATTCACCGCCCGCCAAGCAGGGAGCGGGGCAAGGAATCCAGTCCCGACGTACCGTTTATGGAGCCGACGGGAGCGGGGTTTTCGGCAGGTGCCTCGCCGGTGGACTGAGCCGGAGATTGTTCCACCGTGCCTCCCGCCTGCGGCCCGGTGGACGGATGAGACGTCCCACCCCCCGGGGTCCTGTCACCCGAGAATGGCAAAAGTTCCGGCGGCATGCCCAGGGCGGGCGGCATCCGTTCCCCCATCGCCGGCTCAGTGCCCGGAGATTGTTCCTGAGGGGGACCTCCCGAGGCTCCAGATCCGGCGGAACCCTGTCCGCGGGGTGGCAAGGGTCTCCAGGCCGGGCTGAAATCAGAAGGACTGGGTGCGGGAGTCCCGGGCCCACCCGATGTCCCGCCATGCTCCCCGCCGCCGGCGGGGACGCTGCCATTCACTTCTGTTCCGGAACCCGAACCGGGGTTGGCGGTGGTGGATTTTCCCTGGGCGTCTTTCGCTTCGGTTCCTATGCCTGACCCTGACAGAATTCCGTTGATCAGGTCCGCAAGACCCTGGCCGTTCACGGGCACCAAAGTGCGCAAATCGAGCAGGGGCGCGGTACCTTGGTCAGGCACCGTGGGCTCCGTCTTCAGTACCATAGAAGGCAAAGAAACCTGGGCAGCAGTCAGTCGGTCACACCGGAGATACACATCGGTCAAGGTCAATCCGGGAACCCTGACGTCCAGTTTCAACCCCACTCCCCGCATGCCCAGCGCCGTTACGTCTGCGGTGAGATCCGTGAGCTCCACCGGTCCAGGACTGTCGATGCCAAGCCCCCAACTGGTTCCGCCCAGCGCCTGATTTCGAATGAGGTGCATCCCGTACGCGGTCGCATGGGCGATATACAAACGAATCACCACACCGCCATCCGAGCCCTGGGCCAGGGTCGGGAGCAGCCCTTCGGCGGTGATCCGGGCGGCCCGCACCACGACTCCCCCATCCCCCGCAGGAGAAGATGCCAGTACCCCGAGTGGGGGCACCGCAGCCTGGGCAGCTGGAACCCCGATCCCCAGCGCCATCGCGGCCGTAAGCCCCATAAACCACCGTCCTCTTCTCCTAGTCATCGAAACCACCGATTCCACATCCCGTCCGCGGGCAACGTCACTGCTCCCCCCGCCGACGCAGATCCGGCACCCGCATCTTCGGAAGTCGCCCGGTCTTTCGGACTCCAAGCCACGCACAGAGCTCCCCCAATGATACCGAGCAACATGCCGATGATCATCCCGCCCAGGGCTCCGATGATCGACAGAATCGATACGATGATCGCAAAGACGCCGAGAAGCCTAACGTAACGCGGCATGATCCAACCCACCACGCCACAGGCGAGCACCAAAGATCCAAACAGGAGTCCGGCGAATGCAAAACTGCCGGGCACGAAAGCCAACCAGTACAAATTGGCTGGAATCCAAACGATGAGAAGCCCCGCCAGCGTAACGAGGGTCAACCCCGCCCGGGGCCGTCGGCGCATCGCTCTGATCTCGGGTATGTTTTTCGCCCGCGCGGGATCTCCGTCACCTGGTGAGTCCCCTTCCCTCGGCCTCACATCCATCCCCTCTACCACGGCGCCCCCCTCCTCACTGGCTCGGGTTTAATTCAAACTGCATGACCATGCCGGGCAACGAAATGCTGTTGGCAAAGAGATAATGGCCCTCGATTACCGGCTTGTTTAAGACAATGGAACTCGCGCCCATGGAAAATTTCTTAGTGGGATCCGTGTCGTTGTGTTCCGCCACCTCCAATTGGGTGAAGGACCCGTCGCTGCTGAGCCGGCTTAAATCCAGGGTCAAGCCAGACGCTTTGACGTCCCCGGCAGCGGTGATCAACACCCGGACCCGACCCTTGCCGGGCATGTCGATATCTTTGTACAGTTTCATGCCCTTGATGGTCGCATCCAGGGTGGAAGCCCCCTGGGGCACCACACTCGATTCACTGCTCTCTCCGATTTTCGGTAGGAGTTTAAAGTTCGTTACGTCGATCTGGTCCGCCTCAATATAAAAGCTCCCGATTCCGGCAACCGGTACCGCCAGGGCTACCCCGCCTTTCCAAATCCCGAACACCAGAGCAAACAACAAAGCCAGCGCCCCGCTCATGCTGTAAAGAAACCATTTCCACCGGTATCCCACCTGTTCTCCCTCCGATCTCTCGTCAATCTCCTGGGATCATCGAGTCCATCGAGCCCGGCCGTTTTGGAGAGAGCCAGACCTTTTTACCCTCTCCCCAAGCCCTTTCGCTCGCGTCACCCCTGTCGCCGGGAGCGAAAGGCACTCCACAGCACCCCCAGCGCCAGCACGGCGGATCCCCAGAGCACGGCTGCCGCGAGACCTCTCCCGCCGGGCACGACAGCGAGCCCTGCGGGACCGGAACTGACAAGCACCGCTCCCCCAACGAAAAATCCTGCGGACATCAGGCCGAGGGTGAATCGACTGACCATCCGGTTGGTGGAGCGGACGACATCCGGGGACAGCCGGCCTTCCACCACCAACTTCAGGTCGTTCCACACGAGGCGATCGAGAATCTTATTCAGCCTGCGGGGGAGGGTGCCGATCAGTTTTGCGGTTTCCGACACGAGGCTGGCGTTGGCGCGGTAATTGAACCGCCTGCCCAGCCACCGGCGCAGAATCTGCACATCGGCGCTTTCCACCACTGTGTGATAGGTGATCTCGGGACAAAGCCACCGGGCGGTCCCTTCTGCCGCTGAAAACCCCTTGGCCCAAAGCGCCAATCCGTTGGGAATTCGGCAAGCATTTTTCATGCCGATGGTGATGATTTGAATCACCATATTGCCCCAGTTGTACCGACTGGCCTGCTCGCTGTTGACATAGTGAATCAACATCGAACGCAACTGGTCTTTTAGATGAATCGGATTCGTGTACACCGTCGGCTGAATGATGTCCAGGGCGGCCTCGGCGGCATCTTCCGCTTGGTTCAACCGACAGTGCAACAACATCCGAAAAATCGCTTCAGTATGCAGGCTATCCATCCGTCCCACCATGCCCCAATCGAGCATGACCGCTTTCCTGCTGTGCCGGTCGATCATGATGTTGGAACCGTGGGGATCAGCGTGATAAAATCCTTCGACAAACGTTTTTATATAATAATGCGCCAAATCCACCATGCGCGTAAATCTCTCTTCAAAATCCAAAAAATCGACGGGAAATTCCTTGAGATTCCATCCATCGATATATTCCATGACCAACACGTGCTCGGTAACTTCGTAAATGGTCGGTACGTGCAAAGTTTCAAATTCAGCGGCGATTCGTCGGTGCTCCTCCATATTTCGCGCTTCAATGCGCATATCGAGCTCGTTCGTTGAACTGCTGTAATAGTCATCGATCAGCCCGGGCAAGTCCACGGACACAGCCAGTCGCGGAGGCAGGCGCCGTTGGATGCGGCGCACTAGCCTTCGGATAATCGCGATATCCGTTTGAAAAAGGTCGCCCACTAAGGGGCGCACGACTTTCACCGCACATAAGCGACCATCTTTGAGCTTTGCCTTGTACACTTGGGCAAGGGACGCCGAGCCGACGGGGTCCGGATCGATCCATTCAAAGGTATCCAAACCCCCGGGAAGTTCGTCCTCCATGACCGCGGCCAAATACGGAAAAGGCATCGGTGGCACTTCGTCCAGGAGTTCCGCCAACTCCTGGGTAATGGGCTCCGGGATCAGCTCTTGGCGGGTGACCAGCACCTGACCCAGTTTAATAAAGGTGGGCCCCAGTTCTTCAAACACCAAACGCAACCGCCGACCAATCTGGCGAAGTTCGTCCTCCTCTGCCCGGGCACGTCGGCCGAAAAGGCGGAGTCGGCCCCGGTCCTGGAACAGATGGAGAAGACCGTGTTTGGACAGAGCCCGGGCGATGGCCCGATACCGCCGTCCCCTGGTGATCCCCGCCCGCATCGCGGCAATCCGTCGGGATATCTCTTCTTTCTCCTCGAGGCTCAGTGCATGGATAGGGGCCCGCACGTATTCCGCCGACATCGTCCCCATGGCCGTCCTCTCCTCCTTTCCGGTACACCGTGAAGCCCGGGGGCGAAAAGCCCCCGGACATTCCTTACCACACATTCACATCCGGCACATAGCTTTGTAGCTCTTCGCCGTGGCCTTCCACGTAGACCCCTTTATGTCCATAACGGGTGGCCTCCTCAACCCATCCGAAGTACCAGGAGCCGGGAGCCACATCCGGGTAGTGCTGGACCACGGGGATTTTGCCGTCTACTAAAGGCCCCCGGCCCAGGGCCCGGCCCAACAGGGATACCACCTGAGCCCGGGTCACCGGATCATCCGGTCCAAAATGTCCATCCGGATATCCAGATAGAAACCCAAGGCGCACAGCGGTCTCAATGTCGTTATAGGCCCAGTATCCCGCTGGGACATCAGTGAACGTGGCCTTCGCCCCGGCGGGGAGTTTGGCAAACTCGACAGGGTCTGTCTGTTGCATCCGCACCATAACCGCTGCCACCTCGGCCCGGGTGGCCGGTTGATCCGGCCTGAAGGTTTGGTCGTTAAAGGTCGGGAAAAGATGTTTGGCCGTGACCGCTGCGATAAAGGGCCTCGCCCAGTAGTTGCTGGGCACGTCCCGGAAGGAAATCGGTTGATTCGTGTAATCTTGCAATTTCATGATATGGGCAACAATGGTTGCCAACTCTGCCCGGGTCACCGATCGATCGGGACGGAAAGTGCCATCCGGGTAGCCGATTAGGAAGGGAATGTGGACCTTTGCCCCTACGGTCACGTCCACCGTCTGGGAGGACACCGGCTCGGCCCCGGGCGCCGAGATCGTTGCTGTATTCGCAATCACGGTCCCTTCCGGAGTTGCCGGATCCACTTTGACCCTAAAAGTCAAAACACCGCCGTCATCCTTTTTCTGGTCCCCTAAATTCCAGATCACGGCATTTTGGGAAGGATCATAAGTACCTCCAGAGTCGGCACTGACGAAGCTCGTGTGGTCCGGAAGCGGGTCCTTGATCTGCACCCCTGGAATATCCCGGGTGATGTTGTATACCAGGTGATATTCGATCTCACCCCCGGGCTCCACCGTGTCTCGCACAGCGGTTTTTGCGAGGGTGTAGGGAGCCTGAAACGGAATCCCGCCCTCGGGCACCTTCGCATCCGCGTGAACGGCGCCGATTTGTACCGTAATCCCGTTGAACAAGGCCCCGAGCAGTTCAATGGTCAACCCGCTGCCCGAACCTGACGCCGTCAGGCCGGCGGGATCCTCCTGTTTGCCGACTTCCCCAAGAGTAACTTTAGCAACTCCCGGAATATTTAAAACTTGACCTGACTGAATTTCGTAAGGAATACCAAGAATCGAGAGCTTAACCGCAGGAAAATCCGACGTGACTTTCGCGCCGCCGCTCTGGCCGTTCGCCGTTGCCGTGACCGTCGCGTCCAAAGCCGCGATTTTGACCACCCCTGCCAGGGAGAGATCGGCCACATGCATGTGGGATGTGGTCGTCAGCGCCCCCGAGGGGTCAGTGGTCACCGAAGTCGATGTTTCGACGGCCCCGAGATTCAAAAGTCCCAGAGCCCCGACATTTGCCGTGGACGTATTCGACTCGGAAGCCGGGTAGCCCCCTTCCCACACCGCCTTGGCGCGGGCATTGAGGAGCTTCGCCTGGACACCCCCGGCATTGACATCGGGAATCGGGCCTCCATCTTCCGAGTCCGGCGGCGCTTCGGCATGAGCCCCAAGAGGTTTGACCATCCCCGCCCCGGGAGCTTGAACCCCGAGAGGATACGCATCGGCTTGGGAAGGCTTGGCCGCCGCGCTGTCCAGGGAGGCTTGGCTGACCCCGATCTGCACGGATGTACCCGCTGGAACATCCCCAGCGGCGCTGCCGCCCGAATTAGATCCCGTCAGACCTCCTGTCAACCCGCCCAAGGTTCCGGTCAACCCCCCGACGAGGCCTCCCACCGTATTGCCCACCGCACCGCTCAGACCTCCCACCGTATTGCCCACCGCACCGCTCAGACCTCCCACCGTACCCGTGAGCCCTCCAATGGTTCCCGTCAAACCTGTTACCGGCCCCGTCAGGCCACCGAGCAAGCTATCCGGCCCTCCGCCTGCCCCGCCGGCACTGCCGGTCTGCCCCGTCGCCGGGCTTCCGGAACTGGTATCTGTGGTACCCGAAGCAGTGCCACCCCCATTCCCCGAGCCCCCGGATGACCCGCCCAAAAGGCCACCCACAAGACCGGTTACCCCGCCTACCACTCCACCCACGACCTTCCCCAGCGTATTTGTGAGGCCGCCAAGCAGGCCCGTAGCCCCGCCCAACCCAATTAACGCATGGCCGACGGAGCTTCCCGAACCGGCGGCACTCCCCGCCGACAACCCTGACAAGATACTGACCTGCACCGCCGTGGCGGAACCATTTCCGGAATAATCCTGGCCATCACTGGCCGACGCCGCACCTCCCCACGGCACTGCCGCGGGAAGAACCAAGGCGGCCGCCAAAGCCCCTGCAGCCAGCCGCCTCCTTTTCCGCTTCCACCCTTCAGTTCGCTTACCCCGCATAACTCGCAACTCCCTCCACTGCGTGCATCGACGAGCTCTCTCGCCTTTACCCATTCTCCCGCGTCGATCTGGCCTAGGTTCTCAAGAATTTACGATAAATTCACCCAGACGCTTTTCACCTCGGTATAATGCTCCAAGGCGTAGAGCCCCATCTCCCGGCCCCAGCCGCTGTGTCCAAAACCACCCCAAGGACTGGTGGGATCAAGCAAATTGTAGCCGTTCACCCACACCGTTCCGGCGCGAAGTTCATGGGCGACGCGAAGCGCCTGTCTCACGTCGGCCGTCCACACCCCCGCAGCCAGCCCGTAGTCACTGGCATTCGCCCGGCGCACGACATCGCTGACATCCTCGAAGGGCATCACCGCCAAGACCGGTCCGAAAATCTCCTCCCGGGCCACCACCATTTCGTCCCTCGCTTCCAGGACCGTCGGCTCAACAAAATACCCCCGGTCTCCTTTGCGTTTCGCCCCGGTCAACACCCGGGCGCCCTCTCCCACCCCCCTTTCGATGTAATCCAGCACCCGTTTCATGTGTGGCTCGCTCACAAGAGGCCCCATTTGGGTCGCCATGTCCACTCCCACACCCTGGCGGACCGACCGAGCCCGGTCCACCACCGCCGCGAGCACCCCATCGTACGCCCGCTTGTGGAGGTATAATCGCGATCCGGCACAGCACACTTCCCCTTGATTAAAAAAGATGCTCATCATGATTCCGCCCGCTACCGCATCGGGATCCGCATCGGGAAAAACAATGTTCGGGGATTTGCCCCCGAGTTCCAGGGTGACCCGCTTAAAATTGCCCGCGGCCGCCTGAACGATTTCCCGACCGACCCGCGTCGATCCCGTAAAACTGACTTTATCGACACCCGGGTGCCGGGTCAGGGCGGCCCCGGCCACGTGGCCGAATCCGGGAACGACATTGAGCACCCCCCTGGGTATTCCGGCCTCCAAAACCAACTCACCCAAGCGCAAAGCGGTGAGCGGGGTCAGCTCCGAAGGCTTGAGCACCACGGTATTCCCACAGGCCAGGGCGGGAGCCACTTTCCAGGCGGCAATCATGAGGGGAAAATTCCATGGTACGATCGCCCCGACTACACCCACAGGTTCCCGACGGGTGTAAGCCAGGTACTGCCCCGGGGCAGACACCGGTAGAACCTCCCCGGACAACTTCGTGGTCCAGCCGGCGTAATAGCGAAAATGATCAACAGTGTACGGAATATCGACGAGCATGGTCTCGGTGAGGGGTTTTCCCGTGTCTAGCGATTCCAGTTGTGCCAACTCATCGGCATGCGCTTCAAGGAGGTCGGAAAGCCGCCACAGCAACCTTCCCCGTTCAGCGGGGGACAGGGATTTCCACGGCCCATCCAAAGCCCGCCGCGCCGCTTGTACCGCTGCTTCAACCTCCTCTTCGCCGGCCTCGTAAACCGTGGTTAACACGTCGCCGGTGGCGGGATCCAGTGTCTCGAAACAGCGCCCCGATTGGGACGGAATCCACCTTCCCCCGACGAGCAGCCGTTTCGGCCCCTCGCCGACAAACCGGCGAACCGACTCGGAAACCGCCGGCAACTCCAGGCTCGAACTCATCGACCGTCACCCCTCAACACCGACAACCGTCTCACTGAGGGCGTAAATTTCCTCCACCGACCGGCCCCGGGCTCTTTCCAAGACCTCCATGCGGGTCCGGAACTGCCGTGTGGAAAACTCTACCGTCTCCTCCTGGGTCATTCCGAACGGATAGGGCTCTTCCTGACCTTCATAGGTGTCGTTGACCACCCCGATCGCGTAGGGCAAAAGGATGCCCATGCGGCGGTTGATAACCTCCCAGATCTGTTCATGTTCCGCCACCAGCCGGGATAAGAGATAGGTGCCGTATCCGATGTGTCGGGACTCATCCTGGCGCAGAAGATGAACGGCCTTGATGAGCCCCGGCATCTTCCCCACCCTCCCCAGTCCGTTAAAAAAGCTGTAGTACCCAGTCTCGGCCAGCACGCCTTCCACCACCATGTTGTAAGTCACCGAGGCCTCCGCCTGGGCCTCGGGAGACGGGTCCTCCTTCAGCCGGTTCATGGCTTCGGGCAGAAATTCGTAAAAAATCTTCCGGTAATTCTCTTGGTGCCACCCGGCAAGGTCGCCTTTGGCTCCGATCACCTCATCCAACACACGCCGGAACAACTCCGTGTGTTTCGCTTCCTCAAATAAAAAGGTGGTGAGAAACATCTCTTCTTCCAGGCGCCCTTCCTCGGCAATCACCTGAATCAGGGGAAGCAAATCCCGGGTGACCGCCTCTTCCCCGGCCTGAAACAGAGAGCACAGGCGCAACACCGTCTCTTGTTCCCGCTCGTCAAGGGTCTTCCAATCTTCAATGTCCTGGGTGAAATCGATCTCTTTCGGATCCCATGTGCCAAGCCGTTTCGCCTTGTGATAAAGCCGCATGGGAAGAAGGGCGTGATTGAGCCCGTTCTCGCTGGTGGTCTGATAAACCCGCACAATCCATCCCCCCGAATTCGTATTACGACAAGCGCAAGACCACTTTCCCCGCTTCCTTGCGATCGAACAGTCGGTAGGCTTCCGGGGCGTCATGCAAGGAAACCCGGTGGGTGATCACCGCGGTCGGGTCGATCCGACCGGCCCGGACAAGCGCCAGGGTCGTATCGATGTCCCGATGAACATTGGCAACTCCAATCCGAAATGTGATGTCTTTGACCAAGGTCTGGGCCAACGGAAACGGAAACTGTTCCTCCGAAGCGATGCCCACCGCCGAAATCCGCCCGCCTCCGCGAACCAACTGAAAAGCAAGCCTCAACGTCTGGATGCCACCCACCGCCTCAATGACCACGTCGGCCCCTTCTCCGTCCGTTCCTTCATTGATCCTCGCCACCGGATTGACTTCCCCCGAGGGAACGGGGATCGCACCGAACCGGGCCGCCGCGTCGGTCCTCGATTTCACGAGGTCCACGGCAAACACCCGGGAAGCTCCGCACGCGAGGGCACTCATGACCGCCATGAGCCCCACGGGTCCGCACCCGATGACCGCTGCAGTTTCCCCCGGGCGAAGGCCGGCATTCCTCACCGCCCCGTAGGCGGTGGAAAGAATATCCCCCGAAAACAGCGCCTGCTCGTCGGTCAGCTCATCGGGTACCCTGCGAAGGGTCCAATCGGCAAAGGGAATGCGCGCATATTCAGACTGGGTTCCCGCCAAATCGCCGAAAGCCATCCCGTAGCCGAGCACCCCGCCCTGAGAGCACTGGTTGAAGTACCCGCTTCGACATGCACGGCAGTGCCCGCAAGCCACGTGAAAAGCGCCCACCACCCGATCACCTTTGCGCACGGCGGAAACAGCGGACCCCACCTCCTCCACAATTCCCACGTACTCGTGGCCCATGATCATACCCGGAAGAACACCGGGAATCCGGCCGTGGTACAGATGGAGATCTGAGCCACAGATCGCAGCGGTGGTCACCCGGATGAGCGCGTCACCGGGCTGAAGGATCTTTGGATCCTCCACCGACTCCACCGAAACCTGGCCGACATCCCGAAAAACGACCGCCTTCATTGCAGTCCCTCCGGAAAGTCGGTCTCCACTTCCAACGATGATTCCACCAGATATTTTGCCGCCATCACGTAAGCTGACAAAGTGGACAAATTCCCCTTCACCAACCTGAGACGGCCCCGCATCATGGCAGTAAGCGGCTCGACTTCTCGATCAAAAATCTGCTTCCAGGAATACGGGTCAGCGCTGATGACATAAGGAACCGATTCGACATCCTCCGGCGTCGCGGCCCGGGCCTCCCGACATTCTCCGTGCCAAAGGTCCAGGTAAACCGACCGGTCTTCCGAAACCCCCGCTGACGGATCCCGTTCCATCGTTAAGACGAGCGGCCACTCCCAGGTTCCCGCCGCCTGGCGGTATGCCGTACTGGCATTGATCTTTTCCCCCCACGCTTTCGCCCATTCGGGCCCAAAGGCCTCAAGCCCCACCCCATCGCCCCCTCGTGATTGATTCTCAGTTCAGTGAGTATCATATAATCGTCATATAAAATCAAACAATACCTCATTTTCGGGGAATTTTATCCCCTATCTTCCGGGGGTACCCCTACAAGTTTATGGACGATCTCGAAGTTCTATAATAAGCGAACTTTTTGTATCTAATATCGAATTCTGTCGAGAGAGGGGGTCCACCGTGATCATTCGAAATCTTTTATTCCCCCTGCCCCTTCTGTCTTCTCGTTGCCTGGAGCAGGTGTTTGAGATCATCGATCAAGGGTCCACTCAATCCCTGGCGTCATGGATGGTGATGCTCAACACCATGAACCTCAGGAAGGCGGAAAAGAAGATTCTAGAGGAATTATTTGCCTCCTTCCATCGGCGTTTTTGCGCGGAAGGAGTCGACCCAATCGCATTTTTACGCGGGTTCTATTCTGATCTGATCATCAACGGGAACACCGTTTCCCCGACGGCGGTGGTGGCCATGCTAGCCCACTGGGAAGACACCGTCTGCCGGACACTCCGGCATGCCCTGGGACCTGGCAATGCCGAGCAAGGCTGCGCTTGGATCCGCTCCTTGATCCTTAATGTCCACGCCCTGGTCCTTCAGATGCCGTTGTGGCCTTGCAAAGAGGAAAAAACGGAGACGGAGTGGAAACCACCCCTCACCCGACTGCTCAACCGCGTGGCCCGGGGGGAAGCGTGGCAGTGGGCGGCGCTCGTGGATCGATCGGCGTCGTGCAGACTTTTGGACGCCGCCATGGCCACACCGGAGGGAGAATGGCAGGAAGCCGATATGGCGTCCGGCCAAGCCATGGATCTCGAGGAACGGGTCCGTACCGTCGACCGGCACACCCTTTGTCGTTCCGTGGCCCCGGGGGTGGACCTTGTGGTCAAGACGGCGGGCTTACCGGGCGAAGAAACCGGGTTTCGGGTCAATCAAGTGGCCCAGTGGCTCAGTTTGTGCTTCGATCTCTCGGCCCGGATCACCGGACCGAGTGGCGAAGCGGGTGATCTTTTTCATCTGTACGATGCCGTCCTGAATTTTGACGAGGCGCTACTCCAATCTAGAGATTTGGAAGAAATTCTGTCGAGCACCGTGGATCAAGTGTGCCGCATCGGTCGATTTCGCCGGGGAGCCCTTTTTTGGTATACGCCTCTCACCCGGACGGTGGTGGGGGCTCACGCCTTCAACCTGCGACGCGAGGATATCCTCCGCATCCGGGAATATGAGGAAAACCTTTCCGGCCTCCAGGAAGTCATACGGTCCACCACCCCTGTTTTTTATGAAAATGTCGCCCGTCGCCTGCCCGATCATTATGTGCAGACTTTTCACTTGACCTCCCTCCTGTTCTGCCCGATGGTCTTCGAACCCCGCCGACCCGGGGCCGTTTTACTTCTCGACCAGGGGGGTACACCCTTTCAGCCGGAAGATCGCACAGTCCGCTTGGTGCATACTTTGCTCTGCCGGGCGTCCAAACCTATCGCCACCCACTTGTCGGGTTCACCCCGGCACACATCCCGACAGACCCCCACTGTGCTGACCCGGCGGGAACACCAGATTTTACAACTCATTGCAGATGGATTGGATACCCGGGATATCTCCGCGAGACTTCACCTCAGCGAGTACACCGTTTCCGAATATGTCGGAACAATCCTGAGAAAACTGGGCGCTTCCAACCGAGCCCAGGCGGTGGCCGTGGCGCTGCGCCGCCACCTGATCCAATAAATCGGCGCCTGGACGTGTCTGAGTCGGAGAGTTCCCCGGCACCCCGCCTTGCCAAAACGGACAACTTCGCGTATGATCCTGTCAGACCAGGACATCTTGCCTTGGAAGAAGGCGTTTTCTTGGAAAGTCGATTTTCCCTGATCGGGGCGCTCCTGGCCCTGTTACCCAAACGAAGTTTAACCCGGGCGGCGGGGCGGCTGCTTGACCACGAGGTGAGCCGGCTGCTTATCCCTTGGTATATTCGCAGGTATTCTCTAGACCTGACCGATGCGACCCTTCCCCCGGGGGAATATCGATCCCTGTTCGAACTCTTTACCCGGCGTCTGCGGCCTGGCACGCGTCCCGTCGACCCGGGTGGCAAAACGGTCGTTTCACCCGTGGACGGCGTGGTGGGAGGGATGGGGGTCATCCACGACGGGACGTTCATCCAGGCAAAAGGTCACGCCTATCCAGTGGCCGACTTGCTCGGCGGCCATTTTCCGGATGAACTGGAGGAAGGGACTTGGATCACGCTGTATCTCAGTCCCGCCGATTACCACCGCATTCACCTCCCGCTGAGAGGGAAGCCGCTTCAGGCCGCTCACATACCCGGAACCTTTTTCCCGGTCAATCGCCTCGGCACCCGGGGGGTACCCCGGCTGTTCGCCCGAAATGAACGCTGGGTAACGACCTTCTCCACGGCGGCTGGCACCATGTATCTGGTGGAAATTGGATCTTTCATCGTCGGAAGTGTGCGATTAACGTATCTGCCAGAGGAGATCCAGCAGATATCCGATCGCAAAATCCTGCAAAAATGGGAGGTCTCCCACATTCCCACGATCGGTAAAGGAGAGGAGATCGGATATTTTTCCTTTGGGTCGACGGTGGTTTTGCTGTTTGAACGGGGACGAGTCGAATGGAAATCCCATCTGAAAACCGGGGATCCCGTACGTATGGGCCAAAGTTTGGGGTTGATTCGGGAACTCCGATACGAGGGGGCAAGGGTTTGAAAAAGCTCTGGCGCGTCAAGGCGCTGCGCGGAGAGCTGCGGCGCACGGAGATTCGACGCAACACCGGTTTTCAATTGACCACTCAAGAGTTCGTTTTGCAAAAAGAAAGTCAAGCCTACCACATCGCCTTTGACGACATTCTCGGCGTCGTGGAACAAGGCACTCCCCCGGTATTCCCCGAGGAGTGGAGTGGAGACACCCGGGTACCGGCTGCGGACAGCCCGGGTGTAGTGAAAATCGTCGCCACCAACATGCGCATCCATCGCCCGAGTGGGATTACAGAAACGGGCGCCGGGACCCTCCACGTCCGGTTATCCGAGGAATTCACCCGCCAATTCCTCCGCCTTCTAAAAAACGATTGAACCGTCAGAGGATGAGACCTGCCGCCTCCACCCGCTTTCGGATATCCACCCACCTGGCCACCGCCTGGGGGTATTTTCGCGGATCCCGCAGGATGGCGGAAGGGTGATAGCAAGGGGCGACCAGAAACTCCCGGCCCCGGTGCCGGGCATGATAAAAGCGGGTGGAGGCCCGCCCCACGGGAATCGGACGGCCCAACACTGCCTGGATGGCCGTCGCCCCCATCGTCACCACGATTTTAGGCTGCAAAACTGCGAACTGCGCCATCAGATACGGGCGGCACGCCACCATTTCCTCAGGTGCAGGTTTTCGATTCCCCGGCGGCCGGCACTTCACAGCATTCGTGATATAGAGACGGGCCGGATCGAAACCGGCTTCCTTCAGCATTCTGTCCAGCAACTGCCCTGCTCGTCCCACAAAAGGAAATCCTTGCGCGTCTTCGTCCGCCCCGGGCGCTTCACCCACAAGGACCACGGGGCCCGGGGTGCCCCGGGAGACCACGACTTGGCTGCACCCGCCCCGCAATCCGCAGCGACGGCAGGACTTGAAGGCGCTTTCCAACTGATTGAGATTTTGCCACCACGCCATCGACTGCGCCCCTTTCCCATCGCCGCGGTCACCGGCGATTACCACACCCGGTCCGAAACCTTCAGCCGTGGACACCCCGGCTGGCGGGCCGGCGTCCACAGAGCCCCGAGCCCGACTATGAACAGTTGACCTCCCCGGCCATCTGTCCCATCAACACTTGGCGAAGATCGTCCGGGATGGGGACCGGACGCTGGACGACAGGATCCACGTGTACAATCACGCTCTCCCCTTCGGCGACCAACTGATCCCCTTTCAGAATCGCCTGGGACATGGTGATGCTGGTTTTGCCCACCCGCTGGATTTCGGTCCGGACCTGCAGCTCGTCGTCAAAATAACACGGGGCTCGAAAATCGCAACGGATGGACGCAAGGACGATTCCTACCTCCCGGCCCAGGTCCTTGCGAATCTCCCTCATAAAGTCCGTTCTGCCCTGCTCCAAGTAAATCAAGTAACTGACATTGTTGACATGACCCATGGCGTCAGTTTCACAATAGCGCACCCGAACCGTCGAGATCACCGCCATGACATCGCCCTCCTTCTCTGATTTAGACAATTTTCAACCCCTCTAAGCGATTCACCGCCGCCGCCACCTCGTGCGGACGCGGCATGGCGAGATTGCCCGGACAGCCCCGAGGCCCAGCCAGTGCCGCGAACCCTTTCTGGTCCATTTCGGCCAAAAGTTGTCGCACCAATTCGGCCAGGGAGGTGCGCCCGTCCGCGCGCTCGGTGAGGATTCGCAAGCAGGCGGCAATGGCCCGGGTCTGCCCGATTTCCACCAATTGTTCCACCGCCTGTAGAAGCACCCGCTCCCGGCCATAAAGAATCAAGTGCTCGTCTTTCGCTTCGACTTTCCACTTATCTCCGGGTTTCGGCCGCCTGCCCAACTCCCGCACCTTTCGCACAGGTTTTGCGGGAAGTGGGCCCACCGCTTCCGCCTTCCGCCCCGAGGGAAACCGTTCCACCACCCGCCGGGCTTCTTCGGTGACGTCCTTTGGGATATAGCTCTCCATGGCGATCACCGCGTCCGCAACATCCAGGTAATCCCCGGCCCCGCCCACCACCAACACCGTGGAGACCCCCCACTCATCGAACAACTGCCGCACCCGGTCGATAAACGGGGTGATCGGTTCATGCTCTTTCGCTACCAGCGCCTGCATCCGTGCATCTCGAATCATGAAGTTCGTCGCACTGGTGTCTTCATCGATCAAGAGGGTGGCGGCGCCGATCTCCACGGCCTCCATGATGTTGGCGGCCTGGGACGTAGCCCCGCTGGCCGACTCGGTCGTAAACTGATCTGTGGACTTTCCATAGGGAAGGTCGTTGATAAAGGGACTGATATCGACCCCTCGGACCCACCGGCCGTCTTCAGCCCGAATCTTCACGGCGGTAGGGTCTGTCAACACCCATTCCCGTCCGTCGCCGGCAATATGATTGTACACCCCTTGTTCCAGCGCCCGGAGCAGGGTGCTTTTGCCGTGATACCCGCCCCCGCAAATCAGCGTGATCCCCTGGAGAATGGCCATCCCCGCGACCGAACGGCCACTCGGCAGTCGAACCTCCCGGCGCAGCGATTCCGGCGACCGAAAGGGAACCGCACCCCGGCCCATCGGTTTGTCACTTTGGCCGCTTTCCCGGGGGAGGATCGCCCCATCTGCAACAAAGGCAATCACCTTTTCCTCCGCCATCCATCTCCTGAGCGCCGCTTGATCCACCGCCAAAGCGACGTGGTCCCGGGCATTGTTTTGATCCATTGATTTCCAGAGAAAACTTTCCTCGACCCATGCGGGGATGTCTTCGAGAATCATTTCTTGAGCCTGTCGGCCGAGCACAGTCCGTCCCCGGGCCGGGAGTCCAACCACAAAACGCACGGTCAACCGGCTGTGCCCAATCTCCACGGCACTTCGTGGGATCACGACTTGGCTTGGCTCCGTAATTTCAATGAGCCCACTCTTGCCACTACCCCGCCGCTGTCGCCACCCTTTCAACCGCTGATGGGCCGTCCTCAGAATAAAATCCTCCATGGCCGTTCGCCTCACCGGATCGGCATACAGCTCTTCTGGAATCCCGGTTGTATCCAACCCCATCTCCACCCGAAAGCGGGACGGAGGAGCAAAAGGGTCCGACTGGACGTGTTCGATCACCAACTGAAAAGCTTCAAACCTGTATGTACCCTCCAGATCTCGATAAGCCGGATACCCCCGACCATCGATACGCTCTAAGGTGCGGCGCAGATCCTCTTTTGCGCTCTGGGTTTGAGTTGCCACTGCCGATTCCCCTTTCTAGATACGTTTATACCACATTCAGCGTCGGGTTACCGCTCCGACAACTTTTTTGGATCGGCGAGTTGCCAGGTATGTTTAAAATTTCTCATCCCTGGCCAGGATAGAACCATCTGTTACACTTGAGAGGTGAGAGATTCCCGATGACTCGCTATCGGGCGCCGGCCGGGGTGTTCTTGCTGATGGCCTTAACCCAGGCCTCCCATGCCGGAGCCTTCTGGATCGACAACCCCTTCGCCGCCTTCGATTCCACCCGGAATCTGGCCCCTTGGACGGCCTCGGCGGAAGACGGTGCGGGGGGTGCCCTGGCGTCCCGGGGCGGCGACGGGATGACGAACCAAACCCACCACCAGTATCTCGTAAAACCGGGCGAAACAATCTATCGCATCGCAAAACGCTACGGCATCTCGCCGCAGGCCCTGCAAGCGGCGAATGGCATCGTCGACCCGAGATTGTTGCAAAGTGGGCAAATGTTAGTGATCCCGGACGGGGCTGCTCCGACAGCGGCCGCGCCCACCTCTTCGGAGCCGGCGACTACCCAGGAAGGTAAGCCGGCCGCACCGCTGGCCGTGTTCTATTGTACCTTAACCGCCTACACTTCGGGGCCGGAATCCACGGGGAAGTCCCCCGGTGATCCGGGCTACGGCGTCACGGCCAGCGGGCGTCCAGCCACCCCCGGAAGGACGGTGGCTGTTGACCCGAATGTGATTCCTATCGGTACAAAACTGTATATCGAAGGAATCGGCTATCGAGTCGCCGAGGATACGGGCGGTGCCATACGGGGGCGAAGAATCGACATATACATGACCGATGTCAACAAAGCCCTCCAGTTCGGGGTCAAGCGCGATGTGCCCGTCTACATCGTGCAATACCCGTCCAAGTCTTTGTAGGCCCTTGCGCTCTACAAGACCCGACCCCTAAGCCCGACTTGCGAAGGCGCCACCCTTACAAGGCGCCGCACACGAACAAGGGCCACCTGAAAAAGGTGGCCCTCCCTGCTAAGCATTAAGACGCGCTTACTCATCGATGAAATGCGAATATGAAGTCCTTCAACCGGCTACACTGTTCCACAGTTCCACCACCGCCGGGTGGTTCATCATCTTTTTCTTCACCCGGGCGATGGCGTTGTCCACCGCTTTCACACTGACGAGTTCCAGCTGTTCGGAGATCTCCCGGTAAGACTGCTCGTAAATGTACCGCCGGACGAAACACTCCCGTTCCAGATCTGTCAGCAATTGCTCCAGCAACTCATACAGACGTTCCCGGGCCGCTTTTAGTACGAGCTCGTGCACAACGTCCTCTTCCACCGCCGGCGTGGTCCCGGGTAGAGGTTCTCCCCGATCGTTCGCAGGTCCTTGCTCGTCCACCCGCTTCATCTGATTCATAAACAAGTACTTGGCCCCGTAAACCCTTCGCTTCATCATCGTTTTCATGCGGTTTTCCACAAACATCTTGGCAAAAGGCAAAAACGGAACATGGCCGCTGCGGAAGGAGCGAACGGCATTCCACAACTCGATCCGCAACACCTGAGCCACTTCGTCGTCGGTTTCATACGGGATCCAATATCTTTGAGCCAAGCCTCCCAAAAGCGGATTGAGACGCTGAACCAATTCCGAAAACGCGTCCGCTTCGGACTTGGCCCGACACGCGAGAGCCGTTAGTTCATCCATCTTGCTTCCCCACCCCATTGCAACCGGCTCTGCCCGGTTTCATCTCTTTTACACCGCTTTGATCACCCCGTACCTACAAAGCGGCAAACGGACTTTTTCTCACCTTTCTTTGTTTCAGTCCGTCCTTGACGAATGGTTTTTTTTCATATCAACCACCGCCGTCTTTCCAGCGACTACGTGCTCTCGGTATGTATCTATATCCGGTTGCCAAGGATATTCCAGCTGCGTCCCTCCCCGTCTTTTGGTGATCGGGGATGTCGAACTCGCCCCCGACAGGATCCCCTGATTTTCGAGGATCTCCGACGAAATCCGACAAATCCTGTAACAGAATTGTATCGGAATCCATCTTTATCCTACATGAGACGTTTGGACTAAAACCCCCGAATAAACCCGGAATTGTTCGACAAGCCCAGAAAATCGGCTGGGGCGAAAGGCCTATTTTTTACGCCTGTATGTAGGAATCAATGGTTTTCTGTTACCTTTTGTAGGCCTTTCGATACAATCCCTTCACGTCCGGTTCATTCTACGACAGCGGGAGGGGAGGATTTGATCGAGTTTCACCAGGTCAATAAATGGTACGGCTTTTATCATGCCCTGCGCGATATCACGCTTCACAGGAATCTAAAAAAGTTCATCTATGCTCTTTATGAGCACGCGAAAACCAAAATGGAAGAATCCCAGTCTTGAAGGCATATCCCATCTCCCCCGGCCATAGCTATGGACGGGGAGGGACATCGCATGGACCGTTTTACGAGCACAGTGGTACTCGATTTTTTCGTCGCCTTTGGGATCGTGCTGGGCGGTTCGCTCATTGGGGGCATGGCCGCCGTCTTGGTGCACCTGCCACCCGGGAGCACCATGATGCGGCTGGCGGATCATCTTAAGATTTGGGGCCTCGTCAGTGCCCTGGGCGGGACCATGGATACGCTCCGAGTCATCGAGACCGGGGTGCTCGGTGGTCATTTGTCCCCGGTCGCCAAACAATTCACTTACCTCATGGCTGCTTTCCTCGGCAGCCAGGCCGCCTACCTCGTGCTCCGGGCGGCAACGGGAATCAAACCGTGAATCCCGTTCGCGCGGTCGCCGTTTTTCTTCTCGGCCTCATCACCGGCGCCGCGGGGTGGATGGCCATCACCGCCCGGGAAATGGACGAGTTGCATTATACCATCGAACAGTACCGCCTCCAGGTCGACCGACTCACCGAGGAACTTAACGGTTTGCGGGCAAAACTTAACCAGCAGTCCAGAGAACCGGAAATCCGCACCATTGAGGTTCAAGTTCAAACAAACGATCATTTCGCCGAAATCGCGATCCTCCGCTTTGCCAAGGACCAGACCAAAACGTTGATCGGGAAAAGTCTCTCCACCCTCAACGACCACCCCGACCTCATCATCGGCCTTTTGGAGGGACGAACCATTCTCGTGGACGGTCGAGTGTGGGCTATTCATGTCCAGTCTGTCGTCCTGGGAGAAACGGTCCACCTGTACTTGACCGGCGAGCCGGCGCCTCCTCAGCCGAGCCCGAGCCCCGCCTTCCCCACCGGATCCTGGGCCGGCTAATAAAAAGGGGGCGGCCAGCATTACACCTCCGCCCCTTGCCGAATATCAGTCGATTTTCAATACTGCTCCGGTGTTGGCCGACGTGACGAGCTTTGCATAACGGGCCAGATAGCCCGTGCGGACCTTAGGATCCGGCGCCCGCCACTTTGCCCGACGCTCTGCCAATTCCGCGTCGCTCAACTTCACCTCGAGCTTGCGTCCGGGAATGTCAATCACGACCACATCCCCGTCTTGGAGTAAGGCGATCGGTCCGCCTTCCGCAGCTTCCGGGGAAATGTGCCCCACACTGATTCCCCGCGAGCCCCCGGAAAATCTCCCATCGGTAATGAGTGCAACTTTGGCTCCAAGCCCCATCCCGGCCAGGGCCGACGTCGGCGCCAACATCTCCGGCATACCCGGTCCCCCTTTTGGACCTTCGTACCGGATGACGACCACGTCCCCTTCGTGGATCTTGCCGGACATGATCCCTTCGAAAGCTTCATCCTGGGACTCGAAAATCACCGCCGGACCCTCGAACCGTTTCACCGACTCATCCACGGCACCGGCCTTGATCACCGCTCCGTCCGGAGCCAGGTTCCCGTAAAGAATGGCCAAGCCGCCCGTCTCGCTGTATGCGTTCTCAATGGGCCGGATCACTTCGGCATCCCGGATCTCCGCATTGGCGATGTTCTCACCCAGGGTACGACCGGTCACCGTCATGGCATCCAGGTGCAGCAACCCATCGATCCGGCTCAACTCTTTCAGAATCGCGGAAATACCCCCGGCCCGATGGACATCTTCCATGTGCCAATGGGAAGCGGGGCTGACTTTGCATAGATGGGGGGTCCGTCGGGAAATCTCATCGATTCGAGAAAGGGGGTACTCTACCCCCGCCTCTTTTGCAATCGCCAAGGTGTGAAGAACCGTATTGGTGGAGCCGCCCATCGCCATATCCAGCGCAAAGGCGTTGTCGAGGGAATCGATCGTGACGATATCCCGGGGTTTGATATCCCGGCGCACAAGGTCCAAAATCTGTGCCGCGGCCCTTCGCGCCAATTCTTCCCGCTCCGGGGTGTTCGCCAGAATCGATCCGTTCCCGGGCAATGCCATGCCCAGGGCCTCGGACAAACAGTTCATAGAATTCGCCGTAAACATCCCTGAACAAGATCCACAACTGGGACATCCATAATCTTCTAGTTCCTTGAGTTCGTCCATCGAGATCTGGCCCGATTGGTACGCCCCCACCCCTTCAAACACGGAGATGAGATCCACGATCTTGCCCGATGGTGTGCGCCCGGCCGCCATGGGTCCGCCGCTGATAAAAATCGTCGGTATATTCACCCGCATTGCCGCCATTAACATACCCGGCGTAATCTTATCGCAATTCGGGATACAGATCAGGCCGTCGAACCAATGGGCCATGGCCATCGTTTCCACCGCGTCAGCAATCAGCTCCCGGCTGGGCAAGGAAAAGCGCATCCCGATGTGACCCATGGCAATGCCGTCGTCCACGCCGATGGTGTTGAATTCAAAGGGCACCCCGCCCGCTTCTCGGACCGCTTCCTTAATCAACCGGCCAAACTCCTGCAAGTGCACGTGGCCGGGAATAATCTCGACAAAGGAATTACAAATGCCGATAAAAGGCTTTCCGAAATCTTCATCCCGTACCCCCGTGGCCTTCAAAAGGCTGCGATGCGGCGCCTTGTCCACACCGCGTTTAATCATATCGCTTCGCACAACTTTCACTCCTTCTTGGCCGCGACCAAAGCCGCCGATCGGCTCGCCGTGTTCCAGACTGTTCTTATTCTATCAATGGGTCCGATCTTTGTACAGCCGAGGGTCGGGCCACACCCGGCACCACCTCCGGATCGCATCACCCCATCTCCAAGAATAACTGGCGATAATGGCGGATCGTGGTCAAACCGTGCCGCAACGCCGCCTCGGCCCGGACATAATCCCCCCGTTTGCGATAGAGTTCCACCAGGTCCGGGTAGGCTTCTGACAGCCGCTCTTCGTCACCTAAAGTTTGCCAAATCGCCACAGCCTTTTCCAACTCGACCACTGTTCCCTCCAGATCCCCGACCTCCCGTAAAATCCGGGACAACAGATATCGAATCCGCGCCTCTTGCCCACTGTCGGGCTCTGCGGACTCCAAAGCCTGCCGGCATATGGTCTTTGCTTCCTCCGGCCGGCCGCTCTGAAGCGACAACAGCGCGATCTGTTCCAGGGTCTCCACCCATTCGTCCCGATGTCCGGCGTTGCGGTACTCCTCTGCACACTCCCGCAACATAAACATCGAGTCCGCGACCTTCCCCAGGTAACCATAATACCGGGCATAACGTGCTTTGATGTCCAGATACAACTTTCGCTGCCGGGCGTCTTCAAATAACCTCATCGCCCGTTCCGCGTACTGGCACGCTTTCTTGTCCTCCCCCATGGCATGTAAAACCTCGGCCAGTTGAAGCGCCACTTTTCCGACTGTTGCCGGGTCCTTCTGGATCGAAACGAAAGCCTTGGCCAACACTCGGCCGGCATCTTCAAGCCGCCCCACCCGGGCATAAGCCATCCCCAAATGATAATAGACCTCCGAGAAGAGAGTGCCGTACAGATCGGCCTCCTCCCCCATCCGTTCACACGCCTTTTCCCAATGGTAAATCGCCAGGGAGACCCGGCGCAGCTGAAGCCGGGCCCGGGCCAGACGATCTAAACATTGCACCATCACTTGCGGGTCCGCCTCTCCGTCAAGCCCCTCGACCAGTTTTTCCAAGAGTTCTTCCGCTTGTTCCCATTGTTCTGTCCGTACATAACATTCTGCTAAATCTACCTGCAGTTTCCACGCGGGAACATATAGCGGTTCTTGTTGCAAAAGGTCTTGAAGGATCGGCGCCGCCTCTTGGGCCATCCCAGCTTCCATCTTCCCTTTGGCCAACTTGTACAACGCGTTCTGCCGCGTCTGCTGGGCGACGTCAGAAAGAAAATGTTCCAGGGGCAACGCCAGACGTTCGGCCAATGCCCTTAACACCCGATACGAAGGCATGGCTTTGTCTGATTCAATCTGACTGACCATGCTCACTGTCACGATGCCTTCCGCCAACGATTGTTGGGTCAGCCCCCGGGCCCGTCTCGCTTCGCGGATCTTCCACCCTAAGGAACCAGTGGGATTCTCTGTTCGTGTTCGGTCCGGCTGTGGCCGGCCTCCTGTCCGGTTCCCGCTCACTGACACCCCTCCCACCCCATTGCATTGTCCACATTTGTAGAAACCGTGGCACACACAACTATACCATAGCCTGCCAAGTTGGACTAGATCAATTTCCTTTAACTTACGAATGATTTTGATTAAAAGTCCGGGACTCGGCGCTCGCTTCACCGGGAATAGCCCGGTTCATCCCTTCCCGCACAGCCTGCTCCCATCCCGGCACAGCGAACCGGTAACTGCCCATCACCAGGCTGGGTTGCGCTAACCCCAACCAAGCGAGGGGCGCCAGCCACCCTGGAACGATTGCCTCCGCCCGTCGACGGCGCAACACGCGGTCCACCGCCCGGCTGACATCCTCCGGGCGCAAAAGCGGCATCCACCGGGGAACCCGGTACAAAGGGGTGTGGAGCTTTCCCTTCACCATCGCCGTATCCACCGGCCCGGGAGAGACGAGCCCCACGTGAAATCCTTGCGGAGCCAGCTCTTGGCGCAATGAGGCGGCAAACCCCCGAAGGGCCATTTTGCTGCTGCAATAGGCCGCGAAAAAGGGTAAGGGAAAATGGGTGGACAAGGAAGATAACAGGACAATGGACCTCATCCCCCCTCGCCCGAGAATCGGTACTAAGCCCTGGACGGCCCGAACGGCCCCCCAGAAATTCACATTCATCGTCCGTTCGAACTCTTCCGTCAACATCCCGGATACCGGAGCCAAGGGCAGAATCCCCGCCGAATAAATGAGGGCATCCAATCGCCCGAGGCTTTGTTCAACAGCCTCGGCCATGGCCGAAGCCGCTTCGGTGGAGGTCACGTCGACAGAAAAAACGTGTACCTTTCCCGGCAACGTTTCGGCCGCCCTCAGCAAACCATCCCGGTCCCGGGCAAAGAGAATGAGCTCGGCACCCTCCCCAGATAACCGAGTTGCAACGGCCTGGCCGATCCCCCGGGAGGCGCCAACGATCGCCACACATCGGCCGTCATAAAATCCCACTTTGATCCCCCTTCCGCATGTTCGTCATGCCGGTGAGAAACACATCGGCAAATCGCTTCATACATACCTCGTCTTCACATAAGGGGACGCCATCGGAGACTGGCCGACCACATATGATACACGAAGAAGATCCCCCGCCCCATTCAACGAGGTGGTGCGGGTCTTCGGGGGGACGCATATCGGGTGTCATCGGCTGTCACCCCGTCTCAAACCATCGGGACATGACGGAGAATTTTCCCGTCAATCCGCTCAAAAATGTCGTCCAAATCCGTGCCCGTAATCGTCAAGCCGTGATTCTTGAGGCCAATCACCGCCCGTTCGGGCCGGGGCGCTTCCCGGACGAGTCCCGCCACCTCCCTGGCCAACTGAATCGTCCCGCAGGGGTAATTCACCTGGGTGGCCTTCACGCCGTCCATCCACGCGTGGACGTGGACAATGGCACCAACCTGGGGATGGTCGCGGTAGATCATCCAATGCTCAATGGCGTCCACAGATACCCGGCGGGGCTGAATATGGGGAGGAACGGACAGGACCATCTCGTTGCGAGTCTCATCGTAATCTTTCACCAACAGCACGTGCTCGCCGACGGTGGTCATCGCTCCTTTATTAATGCCGCTGGCACTCATCCAGAAACCGCCGCTCGGGCAACGGGCGCTGAGATTACCGTAGCTGAGCCCCCCGATACCGAACAAATGGTGGATATGGCGCATGTCCCGGGGCGATAACAATTGCTCCATCGGAAAAGGCGCAGGCAACAAGTCCCATTCATCCAGCCGCCGGCCCGCTTCGCACAACCGCTTGGATACGGCATCTCCTTCCCACAGGAACTCGGGAAGATCCGGTTCAAATCGATTGTTGATCACCAACCGCGACGTGGCCAGGGGCCACAGCCGATCCACCACCTTCGCAATCCACCGATCAAACCCGCCGTCCTCTTCCACCACGTAAGAGCCTTGCTCCAGCGTCACGAAGGCCGCCCGGCAAGCCGAGGGATCCCGATCCGTCATGAGCAGGAGATTCCCCAGGGATCGAATGAGCATCGGATAACCGAAATGAAGGAGATTGTCCGGCCACTGGTCGAGAAAGACCACCGACACCACGTACACACTTTGCGAACGCCGCCGATAGGGGATTATCCGGCCGGGCTCCAACACGTGAAAAACCACCGTAGATTCCCGAATCTCTGCCTGATCCGCCTGCACCATCCCTCTCCGGCGCATCTCCGCCTGCAGCGCATCGAGAAAACGGTCTTCCGCCGTATCCCAATCCCCTACGATTGCAAACCCCATCGCAAATCCCTCCCGCGGCCATTTCGGCAAATCTTTGGAAAAAGTATGCCCTTCCCTTCAACTCCTCATGCCGACCATCGAACGAGCCATCGCACATTTTCCCGACCCTAGGTAAGGCGTCCACAATTCTTGGCGCAGGGCTGCATCTTTATAGCACCAGATAAGGAGGTGAACAACGTATGTACTGGGGTGTGTTCGGTCCCGCGACCCGCTGGGCCGTCGTGTTCCTGATCATCTTTGTGTTGTTCTTCCTCATCGCACCCGGCGACGGGTTGGGCGGTTACGGAGTTGGCGGTGGTGCAGCAGCCAGCGCGGCGGCTTTCTAAGACGGCAAGGGTACGCGAGGGGAGGGGACACCCTCCCTTCACGGTCATTCCGCCACTCCCTCCACCGCCCGATCCACGTCTTCTTCGCTATTGAAAAATCCTAAAGAGGCTCGCACCCACGGAGTTCTGGGAATGGTCCGCATCAGAATGCCCCGGGATCGCAGTCTTTCCAGCACCTCTTCAGGCTTCCGCCCCTGCACTTCAAAACTCACCAGTCCCGCATGATTGTCCGGTGTGACCACCTGAACGCCGGGAACTTCGCCGAGCAACGACCGAAACCTCGCCGCCAATCGATGGGTTCGGCGGTAAATCCCCGTCCACCCCACGTCTTCACCGAATCGCAGACTCTCCAGCATTCCAGCAAAGAGTGGCGCCGAGAACGATGCCACTTCGAATTTTCGCGCGTCTTGATGAAGGACCACCTCGGGCCAAGGTCCCATCTGTTTGAGCCCGGCCCACCCCACCAAAGTAGGCTGGACTTGTTCCAACCGGTCTTCGGCAATATACAGGGCGCCGCACCCCTCGGGGCCGCACAGCCATTTTTGTCCCGGCATGGCGTAAAAATCCACGCCCGTTTGTTTGAGATTCAAGGGGAGAGCACCGACGCCCTGGGCGCCATCCACCAGTGTCCACACCCCCCGCTCCCTTGCCCAGGAAGCCACGCGCTCCATTGGCAACACAGCCCCGGTTTGGTAGGAAACATGGGAGAAAGCGATCATTCGAGTCTTCGAAGTCACCGCCTGCTCCAACGCCGCAATCATGTTCTTCTCCCCGATCCCGAGGTCGATGAACCGGATCTGGACCCCTTTGCGAGAAGCGAGGAGATAAAGGGGCATGATGACGCCGGAGTGCTCGAGGTTTGTAGTGATCACTTCGTCGCCCGCCTGCCAATCGAGCCCCGCCAAGGCCAGCCCGATCCCCTCTGTGGTGTTCTGAGTCAAGGCAATGGAAGCGGTCGTTGCTCCTGTCAATTCTGCCCAGGCCCGGCGAAGGGTTTCTTTCAACTCGGAGACACGCTGGTGGAGATCTGGATCGATCCGACCCCGATCCACCTCCGCCGCCGTCTGTTTCTCCACGGCGCGCATTGCCCGCTCCGGGAGGGGACCGGTGGTCCCCGTATTCATATAAATCCACCGCATTGCCGCCGGCATCTCCTGGCGGATCTGGTCCAGCGACATTCGCAGTTCTTCGGTCACCACACATCCTCCTGTCCATCTGGCCCCGTCGGGGCGATTTTTTCGTCCACCCGAGATTCCGGGAAACACTGTGCCCACCGGGTCGCCCCCAGGGCTTCGGGCGGCGCTACTTGTAAAAAACCGGCTCATCTGTGGGTTCAAGGTATGAACCGTAGGTCCAGATCAATTCGTGCTGGATATTGATCAAATATTCCCCGTCGCCGAGAACCTGCTCCACAATCCCCACCCGATACCGATGACGCCGCACATGCCCGAGGTATTTCACTTTTTGTCCGACTTGGAACTCCCCTCCCGTCGTTCCAGACACAAGATCCAGCGCCCCGGGAAACTCTCTGCCCAGATCGTCTGACACGTGGAGGGTCGCCGGACGGCGATGGTGCCGTCCACCGGCCCTTGGCCCTTCTCCGGGAAGGCGCCCCCTCCCGTGCCCCGGAGGGCGCCGGCGGCGGGATCCCCGGCGCCCGGCGGAAGAACCCGGACTTGGCTTATCATGAGACATCCATCCTCCACCCGCGGGTTTATTCGACCGCCTTCCGTCACCGCGCTCCATCGGCTCCGTCCGGCCCCCTATCCTCGCCATTTTTCAACACGCGACCCCGATGCCGAAGCACCATCCTGGCAAAAACGCCATCATCCACCGGCCCGAGATTCGCGCGGTACAGATCGAGGGAAATGTGGCAACCATCCCGGTCTTCTTCGGTCTCAAAACGGGCCGCGCCCACCGATCCATCCATAAGCGTGTACGTCAAATAAAAGGAACTCACCGTCTCGGAGGAGCACACCTCCTTATTTGTCTCTTTTCCATGCTACAATGATACCAGTTCAGCACAAAAAGAACACCTGTGAGGAGGCCGCTGCATGTACACCCCGTACAGTCCCGGGCGACTATCCCGGTTCACCCAGCAAAAAAATGCCGCCGCGCGGCGAAAACGCATGCGCCGCCGCCGGTTGACCCTCGCGGTTCTCGTCTTGGTTGTCGGGTGGACAGGATGGGAGTTGGGGCGGGCCATCGCCACCTGGGCTAGGGGAACTGACGCATCGGCCCACCTTGCCCCGCCGGATTATACAGCCCTGAAACAAGCCATCAGCGGATACATAACGTCTCAGCCCGGAACTTATGGCGTCGTCGTAGTGGACCTAGACTCGGGCGCGAAGCTCGACATCGACGGAAATCGCGTTTTTTTCGCGGCCAGCACCTTTAAGCTTCCTATGAATCTCTATCTTTACACGTTGATCGCCCAAGGTAAAGTCGATCCCAACACCAAACTCATCTATGAGGCGTCCGATTACGAAGATGGCACAGGGTGGATTGCCTCCACCCCCGTGGGAACGGAGTACACGATCCGACAACTGTCCCAAGCCTCGATCGTGGCGAGTGACAACGTGGCCACGAATATTCTCCTGGACGACCTGGGGGTCGACAACGTAAAGGCCTTTATGCGCCAATTGGGCGGCAAAGAGGTGGTGGATGGCGACAACGTGACAACTCCTGACGACATGGCCCTGTATGCGGTGAAATTATTTGAATTCGTCAAGAAAAATCCCACTGTGGCGGCGCCCCTGATCGACGACCTGGAACACACGGATTTTAACGATCGAATCCCGGCCAAACTGCCGAAAGGAGTCCCGGTGGCACACAAGATCGGCAACTGGACCGATCAATGGCACGACGTGGGGATCGTTTTCCTGTCCGGGCGCCCGTACGTGATCAGCCTATTCAGCCGGGACATCGACCAGGACACCGCCGCCCAGGTTCTTTCCACCGTGTCGAGAATGGTGTACGATTACCAAGCCACCCTCCCCAAGTCATCCTAATTACCCGGAAGGCGCCTCGGCAGCCTCGTCCAGCGCCTTCAAAATGGGCTCCCGGTGCTCCCGGCACCGCTCCCTCCATTCGGGTGGAACCAACACATACAAACGCCACAGGTCCCGATATTTTTGTTCCAATAGGCGCACCTCCAATTCGGTGGTCACCCCCGCCTCGCCCAAGGGTTTCACCCCGTCTGCCGTCAGACACCGGGCATCGACCTCTTTCATGAAGGTCTCCGCCTGGCAGTAAAGAATCACCTCGTCTTCCCCACATCCCAAACGCCGGGCTATCCACCGTTCCAGTCTTCGGCGGGCGTCCGGTTCCCGGAGACCCTGGACCCACCGAATCCTCTGTTCCGGGGAGAGATCGCCAGGATACACTTCTACTCCGCGTTTAAAAAGGCCCCGGCGCGCCAAGCGATCCAACATGCGGCCGATCCGGCCGTCCTTCTCGCCCATGCGCCGAAGAGCTTCCAATAGTTCCGCATCCCCCCAGCCCAAAAGCTGCTCCTCGGTGATCCCTTCTCCTTCCGCCCCCCATTCCACCATCCGGGCCACCATCGCCGACGAAGCAATTTTCGCATGATGATAATACAACCGTTCTGTCAGTACATACCGCATATGAAGCATATGGAAAAATTCAGACCGCACGTCCGCCCGTTCCCGGCCCCCTTTGACGAGGTTCAGAGCCAACCTTCCCTCCGCGATGATAAAATTGGACACGATCCGATCGTCGTAATCCATTCGAAGGCCGGCAAATCGCGCGTCCCGGCGCACGTAATCGAACAGATCCGCGTCCACCGTCCCGGATACGATTTCTCGCGCCCATGGCCATTCAAAAGGTTCCCGGGGATCCAGGAGCCTGTGGACAAAAGACAGCACCCCCATCCGGTCCAAGAGTTCGCCGATCTCTTCGGAGAACACGTGACGAAGCCGGGCACCGGTGTCGTGGCGAGGAAACAGGCGCCACTCATCCTCCAGGGTGTGACCAAAAGGGACGTGGGTCACGTCATGAAGCAAAGCCGCCAAAGCCACCCCTTCCAATTGTCCCGCATCCGCTTGGGTGAGTTCGGACGAACCGGCCGCCCACAGGTGGTTCATGATCTGTTTCGCCACCCAATAAGTGCCAAGGGAGTGCTCGAACCGGGTGTGGTGACACCCGGGGTACACGAGGTAGGCCGTTCCCAGTTGCCGAATCCCCCGCAATCGTTGAAAAGCCCGGGTGTCGATCACCCGGGTGGCCCAAGAACTGAGATGAATATCGCCGTGGATCGGGTCGCGGATCATCATGGGGCTCACCTCTCCTCCATTGTACCGAGCCGGGGGATGACCGTCCACGAGAGTGGATTTTGCTCCATCGAACTTTCATGGAGACACCCATTTTGACGTTGACCGCGGCTCGCGTCGGTCTTTTTTTGCGCCCCAAACCGTTTGAATCTCCGACTTTCATCCGCGTGCCCCATCGCGAGGCCCGGGAGGTTGATCCGCTGTGAACGCTGCCCTCGACCACATGTCGGTGGACGGTGGCCGCTCCGGCTTACTTCACACCATTTAGACCCAGGAATGACAAGCAATTCTTGTGCTGAATGCGTTGTCTTTCTTCATCAGCGAGAGCCAACTTTACAAGTGCATGGCCGGGCTCATATTCCCGAATGGCAAAAGGATAATCCGAACCCACCATCAGTCGATCAGAGCCAAACAGATCGATAATATGATTCAGGTTCAATTCGTCGTACACCAACGTGTCATAGTATAACCGGCGGGCAAGCTCAGTCGGCGCATGGCTGAACAATGCCTTTACGTCCTCGAACGCCGTCAGCCCGCGCATAAGTCTGGGCAAAACGGAAAACAAACTCCCACCGCCGTGACTCACGGCAATCCGCAAGTCAGGAAATCGCTCCAGTACTCCCCCCGTAATCAGCGAAGCCGCCGCCAGGGCTGTTTCCAAGGGAAAATTGATCAGATTCTGTAAGGCTTTCGGCCCCACAATACGGTCTGCCCCGACCGGTTGCAACGGGTGGATCAGTATCGCCACCCTTTCGGCGGCCGCCGCTTCAAAAAAGGGCCAAAAATATGAATCTCCAATAACCCTCCCGTTTACATTGCTGCCGATTTCCACCCCGAGTAACCCATATTCCTCTTTGATGGCCCGCACTTCTTTTGCGGCTAACTTCGGATCCTGCAACGGCACCATCCCGAGCCCATAAAACCGCGTTTTGTCCTTCTCCACCAACTCGGCAATCGCCGTATTGATAAATTTCCCGAACTCCAAGGTGTCTTTCGGCTCAAACCAATAGGACAACAGAACCGGCATGGGGGAAATCACCTGGGCACCGACCCCTTCCGCATCCATATCCGCCAGCCTCACGTCGGCATCCCACGACGAAGCCGTGATCGTACGGAACGGTTTCCCCTCGATCAGCACCACCTTGGCATCCCGATCTTTGGAGGCCATCTGCGGCCATCGGTTGTCTCCCGTTCGGTAGGACATATCCGGGAACTCCGCCGGGACCATGTGCGTGTGCATGTCAATTACCATAAATTCCACCCCCCGGAAACAATGGATAATTCATTGTCTTGACGAAAACAATTGTTTTTCGTAGTGTGATATACTAAAAAATATATTCAATCCAGAGGTGTTATCAGTGAACACCGATCAACTCGAAACATTTATTAAACTAGCAGAAATAGGCACTTATTCAAAAACAGCCGAATTGTTAAATATCACTCAACCCGCAGTCACCGCCAGAATACGAAACCTCGAAGCTGAATTGGGCTGTAAATTGTTTATTATGAACGGAAGAAGAGCTTCGTTGAGTGAAGCCGGCGAACTGTTTTTGGGCTATGCAAAGAATCTGCTGAATCAATTCGCCGATGCGAAGAAATCCATCGGACAATTGAAGGAGCCGAGACTCAGTATAGGTTTCCCACCGAACTTCACCAACCATTTGATCACCAAGATCGTAAGCCTCAGCAACGCCGCGAATATGACGACCCATATCTATCGGGCGGTCGATTCTAATG
>NZ_JAILZZ010000088.1:0-5832 GCF_023512215.1 Kyrpidia sp.
TTCTTCTGTCCGGCGGATCATCTCCGGAGAGCCGGTGATAAATCTTCTCATACGCTGTTTGGTTGAGATTATATTTTAAGCACGGGCATTCTCCTCACCTTCCACGGTTTTATTGTACCATTGAAGGAGGTTACAAACAAATGTTTTCAAGGCGTTTGGCCGCCTTGACCCCCATTAAAATGGGGAGGATGCGGCGGCCGGTTTCACAAATGCAACAGGAGATGACCGAGTTCATGAGCCGCGCTAAAAATCCTGCGCTCCACAGAAATTCGATCCCAAGTATTCACCACGATGGCCGGTCCTCCATCCTCCCCAGCAACGGACAGACCAAAAAACCCGTCTGATGCGCATATGATCGAATACACTTTAATTCCTGCCGATTCCAGCAACCCAACGATGTCTCGAACCGCTTCTTTTTTCTTCAGCCCCAGCTTCTCTCGGGCTTTCTCGGCAGCCGCAATCGCCCGAGACTCTGATGGTGAATCGGGGACATCCATCTCCTCAAACAAATAGTCCAACCGTTCACCGAGCCGACTCTCCAGATCATTGAAGTCCTCCAACCAAAGTGAAACGTCCGCCAAAATCTGCTCTCGGCGATGAACTTTCTTTGACGCGCGAAACCGGTCGATCCGGACGGATCAACCGGCTCGGGCGCGTCATCTCAGTCCGGAAAGAGACGTACCACTGACCGGCCTTCTATGTCAGGACGGACCCATTAAGTTTCTGTTCACCTAGTTCAGCATTTTGGACTATAATATGGCTAGACAGTCTGGCTAAATCCGTACTTGCCCATCTTGCGAGGGAAGGGATGGTCATGGATAAGACCTGGCAGCTTCAGGATGCCAAAAATCGCCTCAGTGAACTTGTGCACAAGGCCATGCGGAACGGTCCACAGATGATTACGGTGCGCGGGAAACCTGCGGTCGTTGTGGTGTCCGTTCAGGAATATGAGCGTTTGGTACGTCCAAAAACCAGTCTGGTGGAATTTTTCCGAAGTTCCCCTCTGGTCGGGGTTGAACTGGACGCAGAACGGCTGCGGGACCATCCGCGGGAGGCTGGACTGTGAAATATTTACTGGACACTTGTGTCATTTCTGAACTGGTCAAGAGGGCTCCCGCTCCCGCAGTCCTGAGGTGGGTCGAGAACCAGGATGAGGAAAACCTGTATTTGAGCGTATTAACCCTGGGAGAACTGCAACGCGGTGTGAGTAAGTTGTTGGATCGCAGTCGCGCAGAACAATTGCAGGCGTGGTTGAAAGACGACTTAACCCAGCGTTTTCAGAGACGCATCTTGCCCGTCGACCAAAAGGTGGCGGTGGCTTGGGGCGAAATCAGTGGAGACGCGGCGCGGCGAGGAGAAACACTCCCTGTCATGGATAGTCTCATTGCAGCCACAGCCCGGGTTCATGGCCTGGTTGTGGTCACGCGAAACGTACGCGATGTAGAACGTTGCCACGTTCCGGTTACGAATCCTTGGCCGGACGCGCGCGCCGACCTGTAATCGCCCCCTCAAACGATGCGCGGTTCCCGAGGGCGACCCTTTATCCAGCACGCGATGGTTTGCTAAAAGTCCACAACCGGAGAAGATGCTGCTGAAAATTGCCCGCTGTCCGGCTATAATGAAGAGGCTCAGGACAAGGCTCCGTCAGGGGCGGCCCTCCCTGATCCCTGATTCCACAGGGGGAAGGGAGGTGGTGCGGTGAGCGTATTCGAAGCACTCATGTTGGCCATCAATGTAGCCCTGCTCGTCATCGCGATCATCAACGCCAATAGAAAAGACCGCCCCTGATGCACCGGGCAAGCGGTCTTTTCGCGTAAACCGGAGGAGCCGCCCCTGAAAGGGCTCCTGGGCGGCCGTCGGTGTCGCCAACACCGGCGGCCTTATTTTGCGCATGTTTATCGTAGCATGAAAGCAGGCCGGGAGCAACGCGGTCTTTGCACCGGGACGTCTTCCAAAAATCACTTTAACAGCCGGAGAACGTCCGAGTCATAGCCAAGTGCGAGACAAGCCCGCTCGAGAGTCAGAGACCGTCTCTCGGAGAAGCTAACGACCATTCGTTGACAGGTTCAGCATTCCGATTGGTAAAACTCCCTGCGAACCTCTCCCAAGGTAATTAGCAACAATCGTCTGATCATCTGGAAATGCCATTTATGTAGATCTTCTCCATCGGTCAATCATGTCTTTGGTAATTAGGATGCGTTCATCAACCACATCCAGCAACTCATCATTGGGCCGGGCGCTGTCCGCATAATACAGCGTGACATGGACACCTTCATTCTGAGCAATGGCGATAGCTGGGAGAAAATCACTGTCACCAGTCAGCAGAGAAGCATGCGTGATTAACCGCTTGGTACTGTGCATCACCAGATCTGTCGCGAGAGAGACATCGACTCTCTTTTGCTCAAAAATTGGCTCACCCCGGTCATTGATGCCAGGCAAGTTTGCCTTGACGTATTGCAAAACTGTTTAGTCGGCTTATAGCCCGAAAAAACCGCTCCTTTTTTGCGAATTCTTCTCTCTCCTCTTGTGTTGGAGTTGCAGATTGGTACGGTAAACAGTGATAATAGTACGCCCTCAAAAGATCCCTCCCATTCGCCATGTCCTGGACCATCGCACCATAATCAACCTTCGCTCTTTGAAAATTCAGAAGAACATTGTCGAGATAGCCACCGTCCAGAAATACAGCTACACGCACTACGGGAACCACCCTCCCCCCAATGGAAGAGGCGGAGAATTGGCACGACCATTCGGCCAATCCTCCGCCTCCGTTCTTGACCTGCCATCCCCCTTGCGGCGAACAGCAGCGTTTATCTCTGAATTTACTGTACCCAATGGGAACAAAAAATTCAACCTCCCGCAATCACTCAGTGGCACCTTCACAAACGAGTCATTACCTGAATTCCTGAAGCAGATTCGCCACGATGGCTCTGGTGAATCCCAAACGGGGGAGGTGAAGTGTCGTACACCCGTCCATCGATGACCTCTAGGACCACCGGACCCGCTCCCGAGTTCCCCTGTCCTCTCAACCCTTCAGTGAGGCCGGCGCGAAGATACGCACCTGTGTCGAGTTCATCTGCTACACCTGCGCGGGATATTTCCCGGTTCGGTTCCAGACAAATGCTGTCATTCAAAACACGTCTCTCAATTTGATGACGAGGTCATCAAAGATGCGCACCGGTATTTCCCCATCCCCGCCGTACACATCGGGCTGCTGAAAAACATTGTCCTCCCAGTGATAGACCTCCACCGTCTCGTGCTCAGGATCGACGATCCAGTACTCTCTGACGCCGGCGATACGGTATTTTGTCATTTTCACGCTCCGGTCCTTCTCCGCCGTCGATTTGCCGAGTACTTCGACGATGAGATCTGGAGCACCCACGCAACCTTGCGGCCGAATTTTGCCCGGATCGCAGATGACCGCAATATCCGGCTCCACGTGCTCATCGTCGTCCTCCTTCCACCACACGCCAAAGGGGGCCGGATAGGCAAAACATTCCCGCCCTTTCAGGTAGATGCTGAACTCCCGAAGCAGATTCGTCACAATTCTTTGGTGAATCTCGGACGGCGGAGGGGACATGTCGTACACCCTGCCATCAATCACCTCATACCTTTCAGGCAAAATCAGCTGGCGTGAATCGTGATCCTGCTGCATCCCGCAACGTCCTTTCCAAGGACAATGCGTTGAGCTGCCTTTCCGCCAATCACGATGGACAATAGAGCGTTCGCATCAATCACGATTTTTTCGATAGGCTTCAAAATCCGCCATGACCTCCTGCTCGGATACGTGCAACCTCTCCAGTTGCTCCTGCAATTGGCGAGACAGTTGCTCATACATGGCCTTTTTCACGATGTCAGGCGGCAACATGGACTCATCCCAAGGCAAGAAGACTCCGGCGGGCGTAGATCCGCGCATGATGATGATGGGTTCAGACGTTTTCAGGTGTTGAGTCGCGTGATCGCGGAACTCTTTAATACTGATCATCTTCATGGTGACCACCTCTGTGGTCATTATAACTGATTCGCATCTGGTTGCAAAACGGGCTCCATACTCGTTACCAGCCGGCCGGGCCATGAAAGTTCTTCACGGACGCGTTCGCATTCCGCCATAAGAGTCTCTACAGGTATGCCCTCACCCACTCTGAGCACACGCCAAACGCATTCATGCTAAGAACTCTTGTCGATATCCTCAATAATCTGTAAGAAGAGAAGACCTTTGGAGCGCTTTCTGGCAATGGGTCGCACCTTAATCGCGAGCCATGCTACTGCAGCCATAAACGTTTAGCTCACATGAACTGACGAATCAGGAATCGACGAACATGGCAGACGTGCCCACCCTGAAAAAGGAAGGCTCCGCAGACGTTAATGGGCGAATAAACACTTCAATATGCAATCACTATTCGTGTCGTGAAGTTCCTCTTTCGAATATAAATTTCCGATTACTCTGTCCAATGTCTTCCCAGCATAGACATTTTTACTCGGTAGTTTTTCAAAAGGTGGACACGACACCCCCTCAGTTTTCGACAACCCATCGTCTTCCACCCGCCACTCCCCACTCAATCCCGCACGCAGCACATGAGCGCTCACCCGATCCCCGGCCCCCCGGTCCCCCGGTTCTTCACCACCCCTTGCATTTCCATATCCCCGGCCTTGCATTTTTTAAAGCAGTTCCTTTCCTACGGTCCCCAAGTCAATGGCCTCATGGCGGTTTTCCGGGGTGATCTTCGCCAGCAACTCCTCTAAAGACGGTTTTCGCTTTCGCGGAACCACGGTAATTGTGCGGTTTGTCAGCCTGAGTGCGACCTCAGATCCCTGTTGAATCGAAATGCTTTCGGCAAAAGCGCTGGGCAGGCGTATGGCCAGGCCGTTGCCCCACTTCTGCACTCTCGTCCTGAAGGCACTGCGCTCCCCTCCTTACCCGCAGATCCCTTGTCCATCATTAAACCCGACCGGGGCAAGAAAGCGCACCCAGAGCCACCGGTGACGCCGTTATTCGACAAAATATGACATGCGAAAAAAGGGCTAAAAGATGTCCTGCATGTTTATGTGCAAGTCCCCAAAAATACCAACCGCAACCGTGTCATCCTTTCCGTAGACTGTCGGGAACACGTTGTCGTCAGCTAGTCTGTATACCTCAACAATCTGGTTCGATGGGTCGGCGATCCAATACTCACGAACCCCTGCCGTTCTGTACGCCCTCAGCTTCGCGGCCTTGTCCTTCTTGGCTGTGGCCGGACTCAGGACTTCGATCACCATGTCGGGAACGCCCACACAACCCTTCGGCTGTATCTTGCTCGGGTCACAAACGATTGTGATATCCGGCTCCACGTAATTCCCGTCGTCCTCTGTGTCCAACCAAACTCCAAAGGGGGCCGGATATGCCGTACACGTCTTGCCCTTCAGATATACGCTGATTTCGCGAAACAGGTTGCCGACGATCCTTTGGTGCTCCGACGTTGGCGGCGGCGTCATGTCGTAAATCACGCCGTCGATCCGCTCCCACCGTTCCAAATCGGCTGCAATCGGTTGGTGCTCCATGCGCACCTCCCCTTCCGACTTCCTTCCGTATCCATATTGTAGCATGAAATGCGCGCCCGTCGGCGACCCGCCCGCCGCAGCACAACAGGTGGCCATCACCGCCCCCGTCGCCCGGAGATTTGACGGTTGCGATAAACTTTTCCGATTACTCGGCCGATTGTCTCCTCACCGTAGACATTTTTACTTAGTAGTTTTTCAAAAGGTGGACACACCACCCCCCTCGATTTTCGACGGTCCATATTCTTCCACCCTCCACTCTCCACACCCCCACTCAATCCCGCACGCAGTACATCCGAT
>NZ_JAILZZ010000032.1:0-36617 GCF_023512215.1 Kyrpidia sp.
CATCCGCCAAAATACGCCGGAGCTTTGGACGTTTCCCGTTCATCCCCGATCCGACCTCCGTCACCACCTCGTCCACGACGAGATCTCGCTCGGTTGCCCACTGGGTGATTCGAGACACTTGCCTGTCCAAGTCACTCCTCTGGTCGTGAGAGGACACCCGGGCATACACAACCGTCCAGCCGCCTTTACGGCTCGGAGGGACATCCACCAGGATCGTGCCGGATTCGGTCTGACGGGCGGGTACAGGCAGCTTGCCGTCTTTCCACCAACGCCAAGCGGTCATGTAGGAGATTCCTTGTTGTCTAGCCCAATCAGATAGTTTCATGAGACGATTGTATAACAGAAACATATGTTCGTCTATAGATGTTTACAAACTTCCAGGCTGTTGATCACCCTCTCTTCTGTTCGCGGAAGTCGCAGATTTTGTATACTACTAAAGGAAGGAAAGGACCTGACGGGCGAGATTTTGTGGAGCCCGGGATCCGAGAGAAACTTCGAAGGGGGAGAGCCATTGCAAGAGGGGGCGATGGAACAGGGAAGGACTCCGGGCCTGTCCCGGGGACTTTTGAGCCGGCACATCGTGATGATGTCCCTCGGCGGCGTGATTGGCGCCGGGATGTTTCTCGGCAGCGGTTCGACGATCCATTTGGCCGGGCCGGCGGTGGTGGTGGACTATCTCGTGGGGGGAATTCTGCTTTTGTTCGTTCTTTTTGCCCTGGCGGAGATGTCCATTCACAAACCGGTGGCCGGATCCTTTTTGGTCTATGTCAGGCAGTATGTCGGGCCGATGTTCGGCTATCTGGCCGGTTGGCTGTATTGGTTTTGCTGGGTTTTGGTCTTGGCGGCGGAATGCACCGCCGGGGCGACCTTTTTACACTTTTGGCTTCAGGGGGTCCCCCTGTGGGTCCTCAGCCTCATCATCTCCCTGGCGTTGACGATTGTGAATTTGTTTCAGGTGCGCGCCTACGGGGAATTTGAGTTTTGGTTTGCGGGGATCAAAATTGTCACCATCATTCTTTTTTCCCTGCTCGGGTTTTTGCTTCTCGTCGGCGCGGTTCCAGGGCATCCGGCCATCGGGTTCGGCAACCTCACCGCCCGCGGAGGATTTTTCCCCACCGGCTTCAGCGGTTTGGCCGGCGCGCTGCTGGTGGTGATGTTTTCTTATGGTGGCAGTGAGATGATCGGGCTGACGGCAGCGGAGACCCGAGACCCCGGCCGGACCATTCCCCGGGCGATGGTCGGAGTGGTGTGGCGGACGGTCCTATTTTACGTGTTGCCGCTTCTGGTGATCGTAGCCCTGGTGCCTTGGACCACGGTGGGGACCGGGGAAAGTCCCTTTGTGATGGTCTTTCGGCAGGTGGGAGTGCCCTTCGTCGACCACGTGATGAATTTTGTCGTGTTGACGGCGGTGCTCTCCAGCATGAACTCCGGTATGTACGCCGTGTCCCGGATGTTGTATTCTCTCGGACAGCAAGGGTATGCCCCCGGCTGGTTGATGAAGCTCAGCGGTCGCCGGGTACCTATTCGGGCTTTGCTCGCCAGTACCATTTTTCTGTGGATCGGGGTGGGGATTGCGTACAAATGGCCCGATCAGGTGTTTAACTACTTGATGTCTATTCCCGGGTTTTCTTTCCTGTTCGTCTGGTTGTTGATCCTCGTGGCCCACGTGGGATTTCACCGTCGGGTGCCCAAGGCGGAATGGGAAAAATTGCCGTTTCACGCCTGGGGGTATCCGGTGAGTACCGGCCTCGGGATTCTTATGTTGGCGGTCATTATCGGCTTGATCATGATGAGTGCCGAACAGCGATTGGGGATTTGGACAAGTCTCGGGGCGATGGCCGTGATGCTCGTTGGATATGGGTTTGTCCGGCGCGAGTCTCGCAGAGAAGTGAGGCCTTGAAATTGGCATACGATGGAACAGTCAGGGAGTTGGGGCGGACGGGACGTGTTCCGGTGGATGAGGGTTCTTATCCCGGGACGACCCGATCCGGCCGGGTAAAAGGTTTTGTTATGGTGTTGGCCGCGGCCGTGTTCTGGGGGCTGTCCGGGACGGCCGCTCAGGTGTTGTTTCAGGGGGAGGGGTTTCGCCCGGAGTGGCTCGTGACCGTGCGAATGGGGGTATCCGGGATGATCTTGGTGCTGGGGACGGCGGTGTTTGCGGGGCCCCGGGCGGCTTTGGGGCCTCTCGTGCATCCCCTGGACGCGCTGAGGTTAACGCTGTTTGGGATCTTCGGGATGCTGGGGGTGCAGTATTCGTATTTTGCTTCGGTGGCCGAGGGCAATGCCGCTACGGCCACGCTGCTCCAGTACCTGGCCCCGGCGATGATCGTCCTTTACGCGGCGGCGAGGTCGCGGCGAATGCCCGGCCTTCGGCAAATCGCCGCGGTTGGTCTGGCCTTGGCGGGGACGTTTTTGCTTGTGACCGGCGGGCAGATCCAAGCGCTAACTGTGCCCTGGACGAGTGTGGTGTGGGGGCTGGCCTCCGCCGTGACCTTGGCTTTTTACACGGTGTACCCCGGAGGGTTGTTGCGCCGCTACGGGGCGTCGGCCACGGTGGGGTGGGCGATGGTGGTGGGGGCGGCGGTGCCGGCCCTGGGCGGGGCGCTTCAGCCCGGGCCGGCGGTGCCCGGGGAGACGTGGTGGATCGCCTGGGGCCTCACCGCTTTTGTTGTGTTCTTTGGCACATTGGTGGCGTTTCTGTTTTATCTCACCAGTCTGCGTTTTCTAACCCCGGCTGAGACCAGCCTTTTGGCCAGTGCCGAGCCACTTTCGGCGGTGGTGTCGGCGGCGCTGTTTCTCCACGTGAACCTGGGCATGACCGGGGCGGCGGGGGCCGCGTGCATCCTCGCTGCCGTGGTGCTGCTGGCCCGGCCCAAGTGACCTTGGGTTGCTCGGTGACGAAGGGACATTAAGAACCGAGCTTGGCCGAATTCTGGGGCGGCAGCACCAGCTGCTGATACGTGTTGAACAGTCGCGGGTATGTCAGGAACCCCAGGACCATGCTGGTGAGGGCGGCGGAGGCGAGAATGGCGAAGAGGATTAAAAGCTGGTACCGCACGGCTTGGATCGGGTCGGCCCCGGCGATAATTTGTCCGGTCATCATTCCCGGCAGCTGGACCAGCCCGGTGGTTTTCGTGCTGTCGATCGTGGGAATCATTCCGGCGCGCACCGCCGTCTTGAGCACCGGTTGGATCGCCTGACGTGGAGTGCCGCCGAGGGAGAGGATCAGGTTGATCTCTTCTTTGCGGTTTTCCGCCTCCGCCCGAAGCCGATTGAGAAACAGGCCGGCCACCACCATGGCGTTGCCGATGATCATCCCGCTGATTGGAATCACATATTGCGGGGTGGGCGGCACAATTCGCATGAGGAGAAGGAACGCTTGGGTCACCGCCTCGGTTAAGGTGAGGGCGAACAGGATCCGCAGGTGGATCCCCGGCATGCCCCGGCCGCGCTTGGCGGCGTTAAAGGTGGCCACCACCAGCATGAGGAGGATCATGGCGAGGATGAGGGCGGGACCTTGGATGCTGAAGACGACCTTTAATATGTATCCGACGATGAGAAGCTGGATGGTGGCCCGGACTGTGGAGACGATCATGTCTTTCTCCATCCCCAGGCGCTGCCAGAGGGAGAGGATCAGCGCCAGGACGACAAATCCAAGGGTAAACGATAAGGCGAGCAGACTCATACAGACCCCCCTTTTGTCGTAAATGGCTCAGACGTTTCGCCCGGTTGAATGTGTCCGCCCGCCAAGAACCGAAGGGTGAGAGGATTGTCGGGCTGCATAAAAAAATCCTCCGTGGTTTTGGCCTCGATAATCTCCCCGGCCGCCATGAGCCAGGTCCAATCCCCCACCCGCCGGGCCTGGTCCAGATCGTGGGTGACCCAGAGGATCGTCACCCCGCGAGAATGACAAAGATCGGTCAGAAAAGTCTCCACCCCCCGCACCGCAGAGGGATCCAGGGCGGAGGTGACTTCGTCCAACAACAGAATGCGCGGTTCCAACACCAGTGCCCGGGCGAGGCCCAACCGCTGCAACTGACCGCCGGATAATTCACGCGCATCCTGATCGAGGAGCTCCCTGGGCAGCCCTACCATTTCCAAGAAGTCTTCCGGGTGATCGAGGGGTCGGCCCTGAAGCCGGGCGCCGAGGGTGAGGTTGTCCCGCACCGACCCCGGAATCACGGGAGGCCGCTGAAACACCAGGGCGGCGGTGCGCCGTAGAGCAGGCGGATCCCACGCGCGGGCCTCCCGGCCAAATACGAACACCCGGCCCTCATCCGGTGTGACCATCAAGTTGACCAATGATAATAACGTACTTTTGCCAGATCCCGACGGCCCCACCAAGGTGAGGATCGCCCCGGCAGGCACCTCCCCGCTGATCCCGCGAAGAGCCCTCACCGGACCCCGGGCGGTTACAAAAGTTTTTGACACCTCTTCAAACCGGACGGCCTGATTGTCGGAAATCCTGTCCGCCACGTGCGATCCTCCTGTTCCGGAGTGTGTACACATATAGAATCATTCCACAGGGGTCTTTGGAATTCCTCCAAAAGGACGGTGAAGGCGTCCTCCTTTCACTCATTTTGGGGATGGTTGGATGTTTTGCATTGGATTACAGCGTGGGGATTTACCCGCATAGAGAAGTGCGGTATGCTAAAATTGCAGATATTTTTGATCCGAAAATAATCGTCGCACTCAGCGGTGGGAAGGGGAAGTGGGCCCGTTGGAAGAGCAAGCGGTGATTGAATTTAAGCTCGTCTATTGCAAGACAGTCAATTATGCCCTACAACAAAACCGAATACCGGTCATTCGCGAAATGTATATCAGAAACCTCTCCTCTCAAGATTTGCATGGGGTCACGGTTTGCATCCGGAACACCGGGGGATTCGCCGACGAGTGGAGCACGTCCATTGATCTGATTCCTGCCGGTGAATCCATCGTGCTGGGGCCGGTGGATTTGCGAATTTCCCCGGGCGTGCTTGCAGAATTGACCGAGCGATTGGCGGGGGAACTGGAGATTTCCATTCTCCAAGGCGAAGCCGTCCTGCATGTTGAGTTTTTCCCCATTGATCTGCTCGCCTTTGATGAATGGGGCGGATTGACGACATTGCCGGAAATGATTTCGGCCTTCGTGACTCCCAATCATCCCGAAGTGCGGAGACTGATACGTGCAGCGGCCGACATTCTCGGTCAATGGATTTCAAGCCCTTCTTTTGATGGGTATCAATCTCAAGACCCGAATCGCGCCCGCATGCAAATGGCGGCTATTTACCATACCATACAAAAAGAGGGGTTCACCTACGCTGTTCTCCCGCCCAGCTTTGAGGAGAGCGGACAGCGCGTTCGTCTTCCGGACACCATGAGTACATATCGAATGGGAAATTGCCTCGATATCACCCTCCTTTTCGCGGCTTGCCTCGAGGCAGTTGGATTGCATCCGCTCATCGTGTTCGTGCAAGGTCATGCGTTCGTCGGTGCGTGGCTTGTAAAGGAAACGTTTCCAGAAAGTGTGCAGGATGATATCTCTTTATTGAGAAAACGCCTGGCGGACGGGGTGGGTGAAATTTGTGTCGTTGAGTCCACGGCGTTGACTTCCAGTCCGCCGGTGTCTTTTGAACAAGCCGAACGGCTGGGCCAGTCGCATCTAATGGACGATGGAAAATTCATCTGTTTTGTGGATGTCGCCCGGTCGAGGGCGGACGGCATCCGTCCCCTCCCCCTTCGTGTGAAGACAGATGCGGGTTGGACTGTGGAAGAAGACACGATGCAGGAGACTGTAGAGTTTGCCGTCCCCCGGATGATCGATATCTTTGACACGCCCATCGAGAATGATCAGGGGGTTCACCCCAAACAAAGGGAATGGGAACGTCGGCTCCTGGATCTATCGCTGCGCAATTCGCTGCTGAACTTTCGCGGTAAGAAATCGACGATCCCTTTACTTATCTCAGAACTTGACGTGTTAGAGGATGTGTTGTCCCAGGGCCGGGAGTTTGAGCTTCATCCCGTTCCTGGCTTTGTAACCGAAAACCCGCAGAATCCCCAGCATTTTCGTCAGATCCAGCCGGGGAGCCAACTGACCCAGATTGTTCAACAGGAGCTGGAGCACGGTCGGCTTCGTGCTGATTTGTCGGAGGTGGATCTGAAAGATCGCTGTGTTCACATCTATCGCTCCGCGAAATTATCCCTTGAAGAGAACGGTGCCAATACATTGTACCTGGCTCTCGGATTCTTAAAATGGTTTGAAACTGATGTTAGTGAGAAGCCGCGGTACGCGCCCATGGTCATGGTTCCCATTGACATCGTTCGTAAGCACCGCGGGGTCGGGTTTACGATTCGCCGCCGGGATGAAGAAACCCAGTTTAACATCACGCTCCTGGAGCTGCTGAAACAAGATCATGGGATAGTGATTGAAGGTCTCGATCCTCTGCCACGAGACGAGTCGGGGATTCATCTGCGCAAAGTCTTTACCCACGTCCGGCAGATGGTGATGAACAAGCGGCGTTGGGATGTGGAAGAACGGGCTTGCATCGGCCTCTTTTCCTTTGGTCAGTTCGTGATGTGGAATGATCTACGGAATAGAACGGCCGATCTGGTTAAAAACCCGGTCGTCGCCAGCCTGATGTCCGGAAAGTTAGAGTGGCAACCTCTAGGGGTTTTTGACCGGTCGGATCGTCTTGAGGACACATATTCCCCCGACCAGTTGTTTGTCCCCATTGGCGCGGACGCCTCCCAGTTCCGGGCGGTGGCCGCGGCACACGAAGGCGAAAGTTTCGTTCTGCACGGACCACCGGGTACGGGGAAATCGCAAACCATCACCAACATCATCGCTAACGCTTTGGCCCAGGGGAAAACGGTCCTCTTTGTCGCTGCGAAAATGGCGGCCCTCACCGTGGTTCAGCGACGTCTTTCTGACCTCGGACTCGGTCCTTTCTGCCTTGAGCTTCACTCGACCAAGAATAACAAGCGGGCTGTGTTGGATCAGCTGCGGGTGGCGTTGGAACAGGGCAAAGCCCGCTCCCAAGTCGAATGGCACGAGGAAGCGGAACGACTGGGCAAAATGAGGGCAGAGTTAAGCCGTCATGCCCGGGCATTGCACAGAAAGCACAGTCACGGTTTATCCATTTACGATGCTATTACATTATTCGATCGGGACCGAAACGCACCGGACGTCGTTCATGTGGACGGCCGTCTCGTCGACCAATTGTCTGTGGAACAGATGCACGCATATTTGGACGCGGCAAATGAATTGCGGCTTGCGGGGGAGGCGTGCGGGGGCCCGTGGGACCACCCGCTGAAAGAGATTCAACGGGCTGATTATTCAGCCGTCCTGAAATCCCAGGCAGAGGCCGCTTTGCGCCATCTGGAACAAACTCTCGACGCCTGTAAGTCCGCCCTCCATGATCTCGTGCGGGCTCTGGACTGGAAAGGTGCCCCTTCCTTCACCCTCGAAGAAACCGAACTGCTCCATCGGTTCTGCACAGTTCTGTTGGACACGCCGGAGGTCTCGGCCCGGTTCATCACCTCGGGGGATTGGAGGGATTTGGTTGAAAGTCTCCGGAGGGTTTCAGAGCACGGCGTGAAGCGGGATTCATTACGTGCTGATGTGTACAAAGACTACCTCCCGGAGGTTCTCGAATTCGACGCGGCATCGGTGCTCAGGGAATGGCAAGAGGCTGGTCGCGTAGGCTGGATGTCGCGTACTCTCAGGCGGGCGCGGATTGCCAAAAGGGTTAAGCCCTTTCTCGCAAAAGGCGGGAAGCCGGACAAAAATCGCCTGGAGCGAGACTTGATGAAGATTGTCCACCTGCAGGAAGAGGAGCGGGCGGTGCGCGAATGGGGTGCGAAATATTCCGGGCTCCTCGGTGCTAACCTCTGGAATGACGGTGAGGCGGACTGGGAGGCGGTGCGGGGGGTTGCCCGCTGGAGGGAAAAACTGGCCCGGATATTCGATGCCTTTGCCGTGCAGCCAAGTGGCGGTGTGGGATTGCAAGAGGCATTGGGACGACTATTCCGCGATAGCAAACGGGTATTTCTCGAACGGCGAGGACCTATCCTGAGAAACTTCATGGCCGTAAAGGAAGAGTTGGACCAGTCCCGACAGCGAGTGTTCGAATTGCTGCACATCGATTTGTCCGAGGATCTGGGGGGAGGGGAGAGGGCAGACTGGATTCGTCCTCTGCAACAGAAAACCAGGACCTGGTTGGGGAACATCGGGGGTCTACGCGAATGGTGTACGTTTCGTAAAGTTCGAAACAAGCTGGTCGATATGGGGCTTGCCTCTCTGGTGCAGGCATATGAAAATGGTACATTGCAGAATGACCAAATTGTTCCATCTTTTCGCCGTGCCTTATATAAAGCGTGTGTAGAAAGCATGTTGCACCGCACTCCGGAGTTAGCCGAGTTTTCCAGTCAACTGTTCGAAGAACGCATTCGGCGGTTTACCCGCATGGTCGACCAATACGAGGACTTGACACGGCAGGAAATCGTGGCCCGCCTGGCCAGACGTATCCCAAATCCCGGAGAGAAGGTCCACAATTCCTCGGAACTTGGGGTGTTGATGCGTGCGATCCGGGGTCACGGGCGCGGCGTGTCCCTGCGTAACTTATTTGGTCAGATTCCCAACGTATTGAACCGGGTTTGCCCGTGTATGTTAATGTCTCCTATATCCGTCGCCCAGTATCTCGATCCCGCGGCACCACCTTTTGACCTCGTCATTTTTGACGAAGCCTCACAAGTTCCCACATGTGAGGCGGTGGGTGCCATGGCCCGGGGGCGGAACGTCATCGTGGTGGGGGATCCGAATCAACTTCCGCCGACGAGTTTCTTCACGTCAACAAACCGGGATTCCGAGGATAAGGACCTTTCCGAGGATTTGGAGAGCGTTTTGGACGATTGCCTGGCCATCGGAATGCCGCAAGGATTCTTGCTGTGGCATTATCGAAGCCGTCGCGAAGGACTGATTTCATTTAGCAACCGCCATTATTATGACAACAAATTGCTCACATTTCCCTCCCCCGATGAACTTGTGCCCAGTGTGAAACGCGTACATGTGGACGGATTTTATGATCGCGGGCGGACGAAGCAGAACCGGGCGGAAGCCGTTGCGGTGGTGGATGAGATCCTGCGGCGCCTTCGCGACCCCGAACTGCGAAAACATAGCATTGGTGTCGTGACGTTTAACCTTCCGCAGAAGAATCTGATCGAGGATCTTTTGGATGAGGCGTTTGCCAGGGAACCGGATCTAGAATCTGTCGCCGCCGGGATGCACGAGCCCCTGCTTATTAAAAACCTGGAAAATGTTCAGGGCGACGAAAGGGACGTCATTCTATTTTCGATCGGATATGGTCCAGATGAGACGGGGCACGTCACCATGAACTTTGGGCCGCTGAACCGCGAGGGCGGATGGAGGCGCCTGAATGTGGCCGTCTCCCGGGCCCGCGAGGAAATGATCGTATTTTCAACATTGAGACCTGAGCATATGGAGGGCTCTAGGATTAATTCCCGGGGCGTGGCCGGACTGAAAGCATTCCTCGAATATGCGGAGAGAGGAAAAACGGCTTTGGCGCTGCCCGTGACATCCCAAGCGCGCCTTGCCGACGGGTTGGAGACAAGCGTGGCCGAACGGCTCCGAGGTCTGGGATATTGCGTTCACGAACACGTGGGGACATCCGGGTTTCGGGTCGATCTGGCAATCGTGGATCCCCGAGATCCCGGCAGGTATTTGTTGGGTATTCTAACGGATGGTCATACCTACCACCAAACCGATATGACGCGAGATCGTGAGGTCTTACGCCCACGAATGCTGAACCAATTGGGCTGGAACATTTATCGCATTTGGTCTATGGACTGGTGGGAAAATCCGGACATGGTTCTTGAGGGGATACAGCAGGCCATCCGGGAGGCAGAAACCAAGACAGGACAATCCGGTGCCACGAGGGTACAACAGACTGACGAACCCGCCAAAGGAAAAAACGGGCAACTTCAGCGCACGGCTTTTAACTCCTTTGTTCCTCTCCAGGAGGCCGATCCCGGGCGGGCAGTCAGTCGACAATCCTCGTTCAAGCCGCAGGATCCCGCATCGCGCACAACAAAGGGCAAACTCGAAGTTTATCAGCCCGTTGTCCTTGAACGGGTGCCCTTAACCACCGATGATTTCTATGCCGAAGGGAATACTCAACTGATCAAGGAGCAACTGGCGCAGGTTATCGATGGGGAAGGACCGATCAGTGGTGACCTGCTTTACCGCCGGGTGCTGGGCGCTTGGGGAATTAAGCGGATTGGCCACCGATTGCGGATGCGATTGGACGAAGTTGTAACACTTATGCGCCCCAAGTGTACAATCCAAGACCAGAGGCCGTTCTTCTGGCCGAGGGATGTCGATCCCGCCACCTACATTCGGTTTCGCATCAGCGAGGGGGATGCCGAACGCCGGGACGCTGCTGACCTGCCCGTTCAAGAAGTGGCATCGGCGGTCCAATATATTCTAGAAGGCCAGATCAGTTTGCCCAAAGACCAATTGATTCGGGAGCTCGCAAGGCTGTTCGGGTATCAGCGCTTAGGGTCTGCGGTGGAAACGGCACTGGAACGGGGTGTGCATGAGGCCATCGAACGCGGCTTCGTACGTTGGGAGCCCGACAGAGAACGGGTTGTGTACAACGGAGACATGTCCCGCTGACTACCGCGACGATTTGGCGGTAGTGCGTCGCGGAGGTCGGTTCAGGTGGCACGCGACCGCCTCATGGTGTGCCGGGGGGAGGGCGGATCAAACGCCCGCACCTCCGGGCCAACCATTGGCAAACATTCCAGGTGGCATGCGGGGCCCCGCTGCATTCCCCCTCAATCCAACCGCTTGCGGAAACGCAGAACGGCGACCGTACAAAACAGCACCGCGAAAATCGCCAGGCTCACCGTATCCTGCCAGAGTTGCCCGATTCCGATTCCTTTCAAGAAGATCCCCCGCAGGATTTCGAGAAAATAGGTCAGTGGGATCACCGCCCCGATCCACTGGATCACCAGGGGCATGGTCTCCCGGGGAAAAATAAACCCGGACAACAACACACTCGGCAGGATGAAAGCGAAAGCCATCTGCATCGCCTGGAGCTGGGTTTTGGCCACGGTGGAGATCAAGATCCCGATCGCCAAAGCGGTGACCAAGAACAGCAGGCTCAGGATCAGCAACAGCCCCACACTTCCTTTGACCGGCACGCCAAACCAGGCGGTGCCCGCAGCCAACACCAAGACAAAGGAAAACATTCCGATCAGGACGTAAGGCGTCAGTTTCCCCACGATCAACTCACTCGGCCTCACCGGAGTGACGATCAGCTGCTCCATGGTCCCTCGCTCCCGCTCCCGGACAATCGCAAAGGCCGTCAAAATCGCCGTGACATTTTGCATGATCAGGCCGATCAGTGCCGGGATATTAAACAACAGACTTTTCATGTTCGGATTGTAGAGCACCCGGGCTTGCACCTGAATGGGAATCTGAACATTACCCAGACCCTCCGCCGACAACTGGGCTTGTTGTTCCTCCATCGCCCGATTCTGGAGAATCAATTGGGCATTGGCCAGGGCTGTCCGGGCGGCGTTCGGGTCCGTTCCGTCCACCAGGACCTGCACGTCCACCGGTTGCCGGGTGTCCAAAGCCTTGCTGTAGTCCCGGGGAATCACCAATCCCACTTTGATTTGACCGCTGTCCATCAACTCCTGGAGCTCCCCATACCCCTCCACTTGATATCGCTCGTCAAAATATCCGGTGTTGGTCAGATTTTGCACCAACTCCCGACTTTGCGCCGTCTTTGCCTGATCCCACACCCCCATCGACAGGTGGTCCACGTCGGTGTTCACGGCGTATCCGAACAGGAGCAGCATCAACAACGGCATGGCCAAAGCGATGGCCAGGCTCGCGGGGTCCCGCCGGATTTGTAAGAATTCTTTCCGCACAATGGCCATCAAGCGGTTCCACTGAAAGGACGACCGACCCTGCTTCCCTTTGTCGCTCATGCCGTGCCCCCTCCATTGCCGAGAGGGTGTTCCTGGGAGGAAACGAGCTGGATAAACACATCATCCAAGGTCGATGTCCCGAATTGCCGCTTGAGTTCCTCCGGCGTTCCGTCCACCAGCAGTTTCCCGAAGAAAATAAACCCGATCCGGTCGCAGGTTTCGGCTTCGTCCATGTAATGGGTACTCACCAGGACGGTGACCCCGGTTTTGGCCAGGTCGTGGATCAAATTCCAGAAAATTCTCCTTGATACGGGATCGACGCCGGCGGTGGGTTCATCAAGGATCAGCAACTCAGGCTCATGAAGGAGGGCACAGGAGAGGGCCAGCCGCTGCTTCCAACCGCCGGAGAGGGAGCCGGCCCGCTGTTTCTCCCGGCCGGTCAGACCGGCCAGGGCGATCAGTTCCTCCTTGCGCTCTCGGACCCGGGGTCCGGAGAGCCCGTAGATTCGTGCGTAAAAATCGAGGTTCTCCATCACCGTCAGCTCCTCGTAGAGGCTGAACCGCTGGGACATGTAGCCGATTCGGGCCTTGATTTCCTCGGCATCCCGAACGATATCGTAGCCCAGCACCCGGCCGGTCCCTGAGGTCGGGGTCAGCACCCCGCAGAGCATCCGGATGGTGGTGGATTTTCCCGATCCGTTCGGACCGAGAAAACCGTAAATCGCCCCCCGAGGAATGGTGAGGGAAACCCGGTCCACGGCGATTCGGGAGCCGAATTGTTTTGTCAGGTCTGTACAGGTGATGGCCGGTTCGTCGATTTCCTTCATGACGCACCTCCCGCCGGACCGCCCAGGACCACATCCGCAGGCATCCCCGCCCGCAAGCGATCCAGGCCCGACGTGATCTCCACCGTCACCGCAAACACCATCTTGGCGCGCTCATCGGGTGTCTGCACATTTTTCGGCGTAAACTCCGCCCGGTCGGCGATGACGGAAACCCGGCCGGAGAACGTTTCCCCGGGATAGGCGTCCACCCGGATGGCGGCCGGTTGACCCAGTTTCACCCGCCCCAAATCTGCTTCGGGTACATAGATCACCACTTTCAGTTCATCTTTTTTGAGGAGCACGCCCAAGGTGGCGCCGGGCTTGACCACCTGGCCCACCTCGACATCCCGGCGAAGGAAGACCCCATCCTCCGGGGCGGTCACCCGGGTTTTTTCGAGTTGCCGTCTGGCCTCGGCCAGTTTCGCGTCCGCCTGATCTTTCATGGCGATCAATTGTTTGAGATGCTGGTCGGTGGCCCCGGCTTTGAGCAGGTCGAGTTTGGCTTGGGCGGAGCGTTCATTGGCCAGAGCCGAGGCGTATCCGCTCTGGGCGGCCGCCTGGGCATTCTGCGCTTGGCGGATCTGGGCCTGAATGCCTTGAAGTTGGGCCTGGAGGTTATCCACCTGGGTCTGGGCCTGATTGACCGCCTGCTGGGCGGCATCCACCTGTTGCTGGGTGGCTGCCCCGGCCTTTTGCAGGGCCTGGACCCGGGCGAGCTGTTGTTGCTGGTAAGCCAAGGTATCTTGGGCCCCTTTGAGGTTGCTCATCAACTGACTCTGGTTGGCAATCAACGCGTTCACTTGTTCCCCGGCGGCCTTGCTGTTGGCGGCGGACTGATCGGCCAGGGCCCGGGTTTGATCGACGGCGGCCATGGCGGCGGCGATTTCCTGGGCCCGGCTCCCGGCCTGGGCGTCCCGAAGGGCGGCGAGAGCGGCGTCCACGCCGGCTTGGGCCCCCTGCACCTGAAGTTGATACGATTGATCATCCAAGGCGACCAGCAGCTGGCCTTTTTTGACGGATGCCCCTTCGGCCACGGGCAGGCTCTGGACTGTGCCGCCCACCTCCGTTTGTATGGGAATCTCGGTGCCCTCGATGATGCCGGAAAATGTCGATCCCTGGGCCGCCCCGCAGCCGGCGAGAAGGGTGGAGCCGAGCAGCAGGGCGGTCACAGGAGTCAACCAGGCTGCCAGGGGTGAGGGCCGGGCTTTACGCCGCCGACCCCGCCACTGAACGTGGCCGGCCGCTCTTATCCCGGCGCCGACCAGGAGGTTTTTCAGATCAGTTTTCCGGTGCATGAGCACTCCCTCCTTTCCGGGGTTCTATTGGGCGCGCGATGCCGTGGAGATAGATGTCGAGCATCCGGCGGATCTCCACGTCGTCAGCCTCCCAGGGGACAGTGCCCGACTCCAAAGGGAGTCCCTCGGGGAAAGCCTTTCGGGCGAGCACATAGCCCACGATCATACTGATGAACACCCGGAGGGCGGTGGTGTCATCGACATCCCGAACCGTTCCCCGGGATTTTTCCCCCTGAAACCATTCTGTGACCAAGGCGATCATGTACGGCGCCACCCGGGTCCGGACCGGGTCGAGCAGTTCCGGGTGAAATGCCGCTTCGGCCGCCACCGTTTTGATGAGGGGCCAGTTCTTCTCGATCAGTTGAACCCGGTCTTTCATGATGTCAAACAGGACCTGATCAAAAGGTTCATGGCCCCGGCGGTTGAGGATGTTCTCCACACTGCGGGCCAACAGAGGGCGAAAATACCGGGCAACCAGAGGCAGCAGCAATCCTGTGAGCAAGTCTTTTTTCGTCTTAAAATAGTTGAATACAGTTCCCTCGGAGACGCCGGCTTCTTCCGCGATTTCCCGGGTCCGAGCTGCGCTGAATCCTTTTTCGGAAAATACCCGTATGGCCGCCTCCAGGATCCGCCAGTGCTTTTCTGTCATGTCCTCGTCGGCAAAGAGGTGAAAAGGGTCGGAGACTCCGGGTTTCTTCACCGGCATCACTCCTAATTGAGTACTCACTCAGATTATGGGCCGGTTGAATGGAGGTTGTCAAGAAGTCTTGATGAACTGCGAGGGATCGCGAAAAGGGAGGGTGTGCATCGAAGAGAAAGGACCGAACGATGTTTTCGGTCCTTTAACGGTCATGCCCGTCCGGAAAGCTTACGGTTAATCTGGAAAATATCTTGGTCGTGTTCCATGACTTTTTCTTTCAAGTATTCGACGCGATCGTGGATCTTCTCGACTTTCTGTTCCACACCGGCGAGTCGCGTATCCATTTGGTCCACCTGGGTTTTCAACGCGGTCAAGTCAGCCTGTATTTCTTGCACGGTTGTTTCCACACGGTCCAGCCGCTCCTCAATGCGGTCCAGCCGCTCCTCGACGCGGTCCAGCCGCTCCTCGACGCGGTCCAGTCGCTCCTCGACGCGGTCCAGCCGCTCCTCGACGCGGTCCAGCCGCTCCTCAATGCGGTCCAACCGCTCCTCGATGCGATCTTGGCGCTGCTCCAGCCGATCCAGGCGTGCTTCGATCTGTTCAAAGCGGCGATCCATGTCCGCGAAACGTTCCCGGACCTCGTCGCGGAACTGGATCAGCATGTCACTGAGCTCTAGAATGGCCTGAATGATCTGGTTCTTTTCCCCATTAAACCGTTCCATGGCACACCCTCCCCCGGGTTTCCTGGCTGCTATTGTACGCGAAAAGCGGGGAAGAACAAAATTGATCCCTTCGCCAAAACCCGGAGACAATGGACAAGAGAGCCATGGGAAAGACGCGGTCTCCCCCGATCGTCGATTTTTGTCGAGGTCGGCGAGGTCGGCTCAGCGGCTGTGGATCCACTCGTTCCCATGTTAGAATAAACACAGGGGCGGCGGATGTTTTTGATTCCATTCCGGGCGACCATGGCCGCTCCGGATTTTCACAGCCTGTTGGAATAGGAGGCGGGATGACGTTGGGCGAACGGGAACGCGAACCGAAGGATGACGGGATTCGCCGGGTGGCGGAGTGGCTTCGGGAGGCCAGCCGGGCCGTGGCGCTGACCGGGGCCGGGATGTCCACCGAGAGCGGGATTCCCGATTTTCGCTCCCAGGGCGGGCTTTGGGCCCAGGTCGACCCCCGGGAGGTGGCGACGGTGGAGGCCTTGGAGACCAATTACCCGAGGGTGCGGGAATTTTACCGGAAGCGCATCGACGAGATCAAAAAGCACCGGCCCCACCTTGGGCATGAGATCCTGGCCCGGTGGGAGAAGGCGGGCCGCCTTCAGGCGGTGGCCACCCAGAACATCGACGGCTTTCACCAAATGGCCGGCAGCCGCGTGGTTCATGAACTGCACGGGTCTCTGCGGCGGTTTTATTGTCTGGATTGCGGACAACCGGCCACAGAGGCGGAGTTTCTCGGCGGCGAGCCCTGTCCGCACTGCCGGGGACGTCTTCGGCCGGGGGTGGTGATGTTCGGGGAGCTCTTGCCCATGGACGCCTGGAACGCCGCGGAAACCGCCATGCGCGCCGCAGACTTGGTCCTCGTGATTGGCACCAGCCTCGAGGTCTACCCGGTGAACCAGTTGCCGGCCCTCAGCCAGGGCAAACGCGTGCTCATCAACCTCGAGCCCACCGAGCAGAGAGCTCTGTTCGACGAGGTCCTCATCGGCAAGGCCGGGGAAGTGCTGGCGGCCATCGATCGGGAGATGGGGATTGCTCAGGGGGCGAAACATTGATCAAATAACGAGTGAATCACCGGGTGGTAAGTCGTCATGTTGGAAGACGAGCAGCCCCGTCTCACGAACAAATTTTTCGATCAACTCCCACAGGTTTCGGTCTTCTCCCGAAAGAGACTGCACCGCCGGAGCCGAAAGAAATCGTTGGACAGTGCTGTTGGAAGGCCGATGATCCACGACGATTTGGATGGGTGGACCAAAGGGGTGCAGAGCATACCGGATCACGGGCTCCGGACGCTCGCGCAAAAACTGATCGCGGGGTCCGGGAAACCGCCACACCCCATCGTCACTCACCACAGCTGCTCGGCAGTTGACATAGCGCTCCATCCAGTCCCGCGAATATTCCACAATGTTAGCCTCCATTCCAAACTGGACACGAACCGTCGGAGAAAAATCACGCAAAGATCCTAAGGCTCTGTCAATCCCATGCAGCCATGTCTCTAGTTCACGCCTATGCCTCGACCGACCATTCTTGATCTTTGCCCTGATGGCGTTCAACAACCCGCCGGGAGTGGAAGTAGTACTGAGCGTACCATGGGCTTTTACGAGAAAATCGCGCAAATGTCCGGGTTGTTGTTCGAGAAAGGACCAATAGGCACTGCCAAGCGCTTTGGCGCGAGTTGGATGGATGGTTCTCAGTGGGGATAGTCGGCTTCTCAACTCCTCAATCGGAACAATGCCGCTCAGATCTTTCATGGAAACAATATGCGCCGGAACCTCGTTACCCGCGGATGAGATGAAAATTTCACCGCGATAGTTTCCACGTGCCACGCGGCCGATGCGCTGTACCAAAGAAGCTGCGTCAATGCCCGGTTGGAGAAAGGCACAGGTCAGATCCGGGTAATTGACGCCCATCTCAATGGCCGATGTCCCGATGATGAGGCGGTGGTGCTCTTCCGGTTCCAGTCCGCTTCGAAAACTTTCGCTGCCTAACGTATAGGCCGACTGTTTATCCTGGGCGTCGACGACAAACACCTCTTCCTTAGTGATCCCGAAGGCAGACAGATTTGAAGACAGTCTTTTCAAATCATGAAGCATGGCCCACAAACTGTCATACAAGAGCAACACACGGCGGTTCTTTAACAGTTTTTCCTCGCCGTACTGGAAAAAAAGATCGAGAATGGGGACGTCTGTGACCGAAACTTGTACATCCCCGTGCAGCCAGCGAAAGTTTGGAGTGGGCTTCTCGGTAATGTGCTCGTCCAGAGCGATCCACGAAGAGGGCGGAACATCTTTGTCCTTCAACCATTCCTCAAACAGGTTACTGTGGGTGGCCGAAAGAAGAGTGAGTTTCGGTTTAACAGTGTTCGGATCTATCTTGCTTCGGTAGGCGATCGCGGTCAGCCAAAAGCTTAAAAATCCAAATCCACGCTCAGTATAGGTGTGCGCCTCGTCGAACACCAGGTGATCTGCCGCACCCAGCAAACCTGAGGTCCGGAGCGGTACTCCTGCGAAAAAATAGCGACCATGCAGAACTTGTGCCAGGGATTCAGGAGTAGTGACGAGAAGACCGCCCGTTCTCTCCAGTTCCTCGACATCGGACAACCGAGTCTCATAAACATCTTTGCCGGAGGATGCCAATTTCTTGGACTCGACGGCATCCCAACGTCGATGAGAAACGTTTTGCTTGCGACAGGTTTGCTCAATATCGGCGGCCAGGGCTTGGGTCGGAACCACGAATACGACAAACTGTCCGCTACGTGCCGCTTGAAGAAACGCATAGGTTTTTCCGGCGCCGGTCGGGGCCCCGCAGATCCGGATGGGATAGTAGGACTCCACCAATGCTGTTTGAATCTCGGACAGGCCATTGGCCCCAATCGCCACACCGTGGGCGGGGATTGTGAAGGTCGTGTTCATGTCGACACCTCGATCTTCAAAGTGGATTCCGGTCCAAGATCCACAGACCGGTTGGCTTCACGGTCAACATTTGCGTGCCGGCGAACCCAGGACTCAATGATGTCGGCCGTCATGTAACACTGGGACAGCGGAAGCCTCAACACTGCTCTCTTTGGTCCTTCTCGAACAAGACCGGGGAATTGATTGGTCAGGTAGTGAAAGAGACGTTCGTCAGAGAGTTCGACGTTCAGATAACGGATCGGGTCGTCCGAAGGTGCTTGGTAGTCGGCCAGCGATCCATACGTCCATTTTACCAAACCGCGAATGCGCGCCAAGTCAAAATGCATCACTCGTCCGTCCGCCATCCATAAACGCATGTAAGCAGAATCGGTACCACTGAGGATTCCTATAGGCACTCCTCGATGGATTCGGTAAGACATTCCTCGCGGGGATTCATAGGGAAATAGGACTTCCTGCCGAGCTCGCATGGCCATCAGAAGACAACGGGCAATACTCGAAGACACGGGTTGTTTTAGAGCATGCTCTCCCCAAGCAAATCCCATGAACCAGCGGCGTGCGTCGATGCCGGCAGCCGGGTTGAGGGTCAGATACGGCTGGCCATTGTGGTATTCGACGTCATCATAGAGCGCCTGATAACGTAGAAAATCGTGGTACAACGTGACTCGGGAAGGGACATAGATTCCGTCTTCCCTCAGCCACTGAGTATAATGGCGGATTTGAACGGAAGTGTTCGAGCTTCTCCGCAGCCTGGATTCTAAGCATTCCAGCCTCTGCCTGACTGGTGCCTCAAACGGCATGAGTGAATACGGCCACAGGTGCAAGAGCATGGGCATCACCGATATGTCAATTTATAGTGTTAAGTTTAGATTTAATATTTCCATATGACAAGACGTATGGTACAGTCGAGTTAAACAAACTTTGGCATATGAGAGGTGAGATGGAATGCTGAGGATCCGTATTGACATGCCCAAGGACGACCGTACCGCCGTTTGCCTCGTCAAGGCTGAGCAATTCAAGAACCTTTGCGACAGTGCTCTGTCTCGGCATGGATACCGAATTGACCGCTCACGACCGGCTCGGTACGGATTCGGTGTTATTGCCCATCCAGTCCACGTTTCCGGCCCCCGAACGCGCCGGATGTTCCGGATTGAGAGGGCTTGGATCGGCAGTACAGATCCCGAAGTCGTCCGAGCTTTGTCAAGGATCACGTCCGAGGATCTGTACGAGCCGTCCGACGTTTCGGGAGCCGGCCTCGATTTGCGTGTGGCAACCATTACCGAGGAACCGTGGCACCCGGCCGATGCCGTAGCCGGATACGCGATCTCCCCGATCCGGGTACTGCAAACCACACTGGGATCTCCGCGTGGGCAAAGCATGTGCACATTCGGACCGGAATTCGACCAAGCCCTCAACCGCACTATGGAGCGTCGATTCGGCCGCCCTTTTCACCTGCATTTTGTGCCGGATGCCGCCTACGTCCGTCTCCATCGTGGCGAAGTCAAGGCACGGATGGGAGTCCGTTCCCTGCCGGACGGGAAAATTGTAGCTTTGGACGGAGTGGTGCTTCCTTTCTTGTTGGCTGGACCACCTAAAGATATCCGTGATGCCTTCTACAGTGGTCTCGGAAGTGCAACCGCCCAAGGTTTCGGATGGTGGGATGTGAGTCTATGAAGTTGACCGACTTTTTGTCATTTGACGGCCCGTGGGTTCACGCGATGAAACCCATCCAGCAAATCCTGACCGCCGAGGCGAGGATGCTACATGAAATCGGAGAGTACTCGCCGTGGACAACCCGGCTCGGCAAGGGAGGAGAGAGGTATAACGCTCCGGAGATTTCCCTATACCGCCATGTCATGGACGTACTTCAAGTGGCAACCAGACTCTTTTATTGGTCATGGGTGACAGGCCGTTTGCCAAATCTGGATTCTGAGGACGATTCACGTTGTGTGGATGTTCTTCATGCATTATTCACGATCGCACTTACTCATGATGCAAACAAATTATTGGACAGCGGGTCGCACAGTCCTACCTTAGAAGAAATTGACGAGGTGAACAGGCGACTGCAGATCGAAGCGTGGATGCCGGATTGGGTGTGGGAAGGCTATAGTGCTGAGAAGCTTCATCACGCGGTCAGCCTTGTAGAAAACCGCGGGGAAGGCCAAGCGCTTCTAGGTCCTTCTTTGCCTCCCTTGATTCGATATCTGGCTGCTAAAATCGTCCATGATGCGGACAATTTGGTGTCTACCGCCATGTCCCCTGCGGCCTTGGTCCAGGAATATAACATTCGACTTCCGAAGTGGACGGTTCGCTATGGCATTTCGAACACGCCCTTTCGGTTATTGACATGGCACGATGAGCCCCCCGTGCTTCACACGTTGCAAACAGTCATCCTGGACATGCTGTACGAAATCGACCAGATGCCCTTGGTGTTGACACGGGAAGGCACAGTTCTTTGGGCAGCGGTGCCAGAGCCGGTGACACCCCGGTTCGTGCTGGAGAGGTTCCAGGAGACGATCGGGAAACCGGTTAGTAAGGTTCGTTTCAAAAATACCACCGCTTCGGTTGTACTCGACAATATCCGGAGTTTGGAAGACCTTCGGGATCAACTGGAACTCTCGTTGCCGCAGCTCCTTGTGGTCAAAGTCAAAGATGGCGGGGTAGCGGTACCGTACGCTCATTATTGGGCATCGAAATGCACCGGTGCAGCGGGTACACCGCTGAGAATATGGGACGGCAAGACGGAGCGGGGCAACAAGCAGACGTCCTTGGTTCGTCTGCAAAGCGAAACGCCGCTTCCGACTTACTCCAAGGCTCTTGTGTGCGCTGCCCTGCTTAGCGCAGGAGGAAACGAGGCCGTCCAAAAAGCGCTGGAGTGGAACGAATCTGTGGTGCGGGAATCCCTTAGGGAGATGGATATCCCGCTTGAGAACCTCGATCCCCTCACCAGGCGCACAGTGGTTGCCATGCAAAGCGCTCTGTCAGTACCGGATGATATTTTGGAGGCTTGGGCCGACTACGTGTACGGACAATTCTCCCAGGAAATCGCGGGGGACGCGATAGGAACTCGGGCACTCACGGCGCATCTGGGACGGCAGGTAGGTTTGGACCTTGACGAAACGGAGCAAAGCAACCCCGGTGTCTTCGAAGCCCACCCCGACGGCGGAGCGTGTTTGTTATGCGGAGCCCCTGCCACCCGGTTGATTGTCGGGGGCACGATGGACGTACTGGTGAAATCCTCGGCTTTCAATACGAGACCGGGACATAAAACCGATCCCTGGCGTGCCCAAGGAGAGAACTATCTGTGCGATGCTTGCGTGGCGCGGCAAAGACTGTGGAAAACATCCGCGGAACAATGGAGGATAAGGGGCGGACTTGGCGGACCGCAAATACCTCTTCTTGTCGCCACACCAATTCGTTCGTGGCTTTACCAAGATTATGCTAAAAGCGCTGAAAAAGAGGAGGAGTCCCACCTCTTTTCCTGTGTAGATGTGCTCAACGTGGACGGATGGGTTCGAGCATTACCATGGAATTCGACAACGGCGGAAAGCCTTGCTTTGGCTTGGGAGCCACGCCAAAACGGCTTAGAAGAAATTCTGGGCCAGATGCGCAATTTAGCTGCATATGCCGCCTATAGCGGAGAGCCTGTCCACGCCTTTATCGCTTCCTTCCGTCTGTGTCCGGAATCCTTCGTGTATGAACCCATGCCCGAACTGGTCAAAAACCTTTTGCGGAAGGCCGGGGTCTGCAACCCGCATTACGGCGTGTATCGTAAAGATTTGGGTCTTTTGATCGAAGTTTTGGACGCGTTTATCACGCTGCTAAAAAGGGATGGCAAAGGCAGGGAAGCGCTGGAGGCCGTCGAGGATTTCGGGTGGTGGTCGGCAGCTTGGTGTCTATTCGATCCCACATGGGGATCGTCCGCACTTGGTAGGGAGGCTCAAGGAGCAGTGAGTAAGCTCAAGGAGGTGTACCCCATGGTGAATGATGAGATGATCAAGGCCATTGCCTTGGATATGGCTACCATTCAGTCAATTAAGCCAAATGAAGCTTCCGGAAACAAGTGGTCCCTTGCAATGCGTAGAGTGCTGGAGACCTACGACCGCTGGTCGGATTTTGGTGACCGGCAGGTCCTGGAGCGTGCGATTGCCGACGATCTCTACAAGACCTTGGAACGCGGCAACATCTTGTTGGGACGGGACGAGGCAAAGACCCGGGAAGTTTGTTTGCGGGTCACTCGACGGATATTGCATATCGTGAAAGACATGGAATCAACATACCAGGCGCTTACCTCCACCCACCGACGATTCTTGGTTGCAGCCTATGAAGCTACCTTCTGGGAGGTCAGGCATGCCATTCAGGAAGAAAGACAGAAAACCAAAGAGGTACAGACCGGTTGATCACCTATATTCTACAACGATGAATGTAAAAACAAGAAAAGCAGGAGGATGATCCCATGAACACCCGCGAAGAACTCTGGAACACATTGCCCACCCAAGTATGGCAGACTTACGAAATGGCAAGAAAACCTTTTGAGATTCCAAGGTTACCTCAAGCCCAGTGTATCGTGATCCCACTGGTTCGGGAGGCCATCGCTCCCCTCATTGTGCGGAACAACGACCCTGATGAAATCACCGATCAGGTGCTCGCCGGTGAAAACCGCATCCGGATGATTGCTTCAAAAACAAAGGGCGTCGAGCGTCGGCGGGGGGCCCAAATCTTGCGGGCATTAAAATTGGGAGGATACAGTGCTGCCAACAAGGCGTTCATCTCCAAGAACAAAGGATATAGGCCCAGTAAGGTATTTGACCTGAACACCTTTGTGTTCGGCGATTCAGCCAAAGGAGACGGCAACGCAATTTATCCGGTTCACAGCGCCGTTCTGTACAGTGACGCCATTTCCGTTCAACCGAAGAAGAGCCAAGTGGAGTCGGTTTTCCGCCAAGGAGGAGTGTATGAAGACGGTGGAAATCTGGACGCTGAAGACAAAGAGACGAGCTCCAATATTTTCAATACTTACTCCGTCAAGCCAGGCACCTTGTTCATTCAGACCGCGGTATTTCTGGGCAACCGCATCACTCGTGCCGGCTTGGAACACTGGCTCTTGGCTACGGGGCTTGCCGGTTCTTACGGTGGGGCAACGGCGACCACGGGAACAAACCTGCGCACCCATTTTGCGGGAATCTATTGGGGCACTTTGGAACGCGACATCAATGCACCCTCGGAAATCTTAAAAAGACTTCAGGCGACAGGCGAAGAAGCGGTTGACGCCACGCAAGTCGTAACTTTCCTTGAGAAACTATTTAGCGAGGCCTACCCGTACGGCATCGAAGCCGACCAGACAACGGCCTACATCGATGAACTGGCAGCCGAACTGGAAAACAGAGCGCCTCGGCTGGTGAGCCAATATGAAACGGGCGCAAAGGACGTTGGCGAACTTTTTGATCGGTGGTTCGGTCTGTCAAAGTAACGGTAACGGGGTGAATACTATGGCACAGACAGCAATGGCTTATACGGGAGTTCTGGCTACAGTCCTGGCTCCTTTCTACTACCACGGAATCTACGTGCCGGACGGGAGCAGCACCGACCCGACCGTTCTATCGGATACCACGATTATGTTCGCACTGGCTCATAGCTTGGGATGTCCTCCGTCGCCGTTTCCAAGGTCCAGCCCCGCATACACGGAAGACGTTGCTAAACTACCGTGGAAAGCATCTCTATTTATAAGCCTGGATGCGTATGAAACAAACTCTTTGCTTCCCCCTATCCGCCACAGTTTGGACATGGAACGGGAAGGGGGCTATCAAGAATCGCTCCAAAAGGGCATGGCGTCTGGAAATGTGAAGAAGATCTGGTGGGTTCACGAGGTGGCGCCAGACTCTCAGTATACGGGAGTTCTTTTCGGCCGCGATCCCTTCGCGTTATACCGAACGGATCACATCATTGTTCGCGTAGGAGTTGGCCGTCTCGGGATCATCCGGTTGGAACCCGTGGCCGTTCCAGAGGTCGTGCGGCTCAACGCAGCCACGGCCCGCCTGTTCGATCAGGAACTGGAAGAAGACTATCGCGTTCTCGACACGATTCGGGTTTCTGAACCGATAAGCATTGAAGTTGCCGCCGGAGTGGTTTCAGGATGGTCAGTGAGAGATTGAAGAATATGCTTTATCAGGCCGAAGAACTTGGTATTCACGGTTTGCTTTTTCAGCACATCACTTTATGTGAAGTACGTGCGTGGCTTCACTACCACCGGATCGACTGTGCTCATCTGAACCGCCACATGCAGCGGGGATTGTGGGTGAGCGCGACCACTTACGAACGGCGACGCGATCGGGTGCTGGGACTTGGAATTTATCCCGATCAAATAGACTGGGCCGATCGCACTGTCAGCGAGGTTAAAAGTGCAAAACGCCCGGACGATGCCGGTCGTTTGCAACTATTATTCTACGTGGCTGTGCTTGAGGCTTCAACGGGCGAGTCGTGGACCGGCCTGTTGCGCACGCCGACATCACGCCGAGTTCAAAGGGTTTGTATGGATCGGCAAGCCGAAGACCTGTTGCTTGCCAAATTCGAGGAGTTGGTATCTGTACTGCGGCAGCCCCGGCCTCCACAAAAGACGGAGAAACCGGTGTGTACTGGATGTTCCTACAGACTCCTGTGCTGGGGACAAACAACGGAGGAGGAGTCATAGAGTGGAGACGCTCTACGTCTTGCGGGGGACGTCGATTCGCCGTAAAGACAACACGATTCAGGTTACGTTGTCCGACGGCCGTCGGAAAACCATGCCTGTGGAAGCCATCAGGCATATTGTAGTTCCGACTGGCTGTCAGGTAACCACTGACGTTCTTGCATTTTTAAGTCGGGAGGGTGTCAGGGTCTCGTTGATCAATTTTTACGGCGAATTTGCCGGATCCTTGGAACCGTCTTGGCCCCATACAGCCGGTAACGTGCACTTGGCTCAAGCAAGGCTGGTAATGGATCTGGACCGCCGGATGGATTTGGCCCGCCGACTTGTCGATGCCGGGGCCCAGAATTGCATTAGCAATCTCCGTTACTATTTGTACCGGGGAAAAAAGGATCTTGCGCAGGCAGTCACTCAAATGGAGGTGGAGAGGGCAAAGTTCCGTCGGGCACAAAACCCCGAAGAACTCATGGCCTACGAGGGTCGTATGCGCCAGGTTTATTACCGGGCTTGGGAGTACATTCATCCCAAACTGCAGTTGAGTAAACGTTCTCGAAGACCGCCCCAAGACCGGATCAATTCCTTGGTTTCATTTGCAAATGGTGTGGTTTACAGTGCCTGCCGACATGAACTTTCCAAGTCGCATCTCGATTGTACTCTTAGCGTTCTGCATGCACCGACCCAAGCTCGTGCGTCATTGGCATTGGATCTGGCGGAGATTTTTAAACCGATTCTGGCGGACCGGGCCGTTTTCCGGCTTGTCACAAGAGGTGAGTTGAACGATTCGGATTTTGAAGAGCATCCGGGTGTATGCCTTCTCACAGGGTCGGGGCGCACCAAGATTGTGGAGGCGATCCGTGAATCCCTTGATCGCACGCCGGTGCAAGGGATGGTGGGATATCGGGCCGTGATCCTCAGGGAGGCATACAAATTGGAAGCGCATGTACTGGAGATGGAGGAATACGAACCGTTTATACGGAGGGCATGAGACATGTATGTCATTGCGTGTTATGATGTGCCGGCAAAACGGACGGAAAAGTACCGTAAGCTATTGGCGCGGTACCTGATAGGAATCCAGGAAAGTGTCTTCGTCGGGGATCTTACCGACACGCAGTTTCGGGCGTTGCAAAGGGATACGAAGATGCTGTACACAGATGAGGATTACATTATATGGATCACGACGGAAAATAGGCGGAATGTCCGGCTAGAGCATTGGAAGGAAGGACGGCGAATGGAGGATGCGGATCATCTTGGAAGTGCCGTCCTGTGATCACTTGCCCCCGCGGTTTTGCGGTCAGTCCGGAGGGTCGAAGTTGTGTCATCTGGACTTACAGGCTGAAATCAAGGTTGATAACAACCGGCTGTCCGCTCGATTCGGCTAAAGTTCAAGGGTTTCAGGGTGCCATGGGCAGTAGACAGTGACAATCGCGCCCGGATACAATGCAGACAGCGTGAAGTTTCAGGGTGCCATGGGCAGTAGACAGATGGGACATACGTTTACCGGTTCGAAAAACCTTCGCAGTTTCAGGGTGCCATGGGCAGTAGACAGACTGTCGCCAAGTCGACTAGGCGGTCTGTGGCGGTTTGGTTTCAGGGTGCCATGGGCAGTAGACAGAGGATTTCCACCGACCCCACATACTCCATATCCACTAGTTTCAGGGTGCCATGGGCAGTAGACAGAGGCACGGTCGAAAGCTTGGTGGCTACAGTGGTGGGGGCGTTTCAGGGTGCCATGGGCAGTAGACAGGTGTTTTAGTTCGGCCTGCTTTTGCGCCGCATTTTTGTTTCAGGGTGCCATGGGCAGTAGACAGGGGTACCTTGATCTCATTCGCGGATCCTGGCACCCGAGTTTCAGGGTGCCATGGGCAGTAGACAGACGTAACTGCCACCCGAGACGCCGTTCCCCACGCCTGGTTTCAGGGTGCCATGGGCAGTAGACAGCCCACTGATACATCTTCTGCGCGGCCGCCGGAGACAGTTTCAGGGTGCCATGGGCAGTAGACAGTGGAACCGGGCGGAGGTGCAGATGAGGGACGAGCGCGTTTCAGGGTGCCATGGGCAGTAGACAGGACTCGCGCAATAGACGTTCGAGTGCTGCATACCGGCTCGTTTCAGGGTGCCATGGGCAGTAGACAGGTTCGACTTGGTGACGTCCTCGTAGGCGAACATGGAGTTTCAGGGTGCCATGGGCAGTAGACAGGTCGAGGACTGATTGATGAGCGGAAGGATGCGGAGTGTTTCAGGGTGCCATGGGCAGTAGACAGTTGCATCATCAACAACCGCTTCTGCGGTCAAAACACCGTTTCAGGGTGCCATGGGCAGTAGACAGCTTTCCGTGATTAGTTTGTTCGTTGTCAGCACCACCGTTTCAGGGTGCCATGGGCAGTAGACAGACGAACGAGCCGACCCTATGTAGAGAGTTTCCAAGCGGTTTCAGGGTGCCATGGGCAGTAGACAGACGTAATCAAGCACCACGAATATGGTCAGAATTTCCAAGTTTCAGGGTGCCATGGGCAGTAGACAGACTCTCGTCGGAGGTCTTCAATCCGACGACCATGCTGTTTCAGGGTGCCATGGGCAGTAGACAGCGGTGGGGATATGGTTTGTGGGCGAGAAGAGGGATGGGTTTCAGGGTGCCATGGGCAGTAGACAGCTGCTAAACTCACGCTAGCAACCGCCATGCGCTTTGGTTTCAGGGTGCCATGGGCAGTAGACAGTTGACGCCGGGTCCCGCGCCCCCCGCACCCCCCCAGGTTTCAGGGTGCCATGGGCAGTAGACAGACCGCGCTTCTTCCCCGCCCAGAATGGAGACGGACAAGTTTCAGGGTGCCATGGGCAGTAGACAGCGCCTCCCTGCCGTCCGTCCCAGGCTTGTCCGGCCGGTTTCAGGGTGCCATGGGCAGTAGACAGTTGACGCTGTCGCCTAGGGCCGACTCAACAGTCACCGTTTCAGGGTGCCATGGGCAGTAGACAGACCACATGAGCTATTTCCGCCACGTTCCTCCCCCGAGTTTCAGGGTGCCATGGGCAGTAGACAGGCGCAGTCCATCGGGTCGGCGGTGGCCAGCCAGTTCGTTTCAGGGTGCCATGGGCAGTAGACAGTGCACTTCACTCGCGGCCCTTTCCACCGTTCGCACCGTTTCAGGGTGCCATGGGCAGTAGACAGATCCTCGCAACAACGCATGGAACGATTTGCCACTCGTTTCAGGGTGCCATGGGCAGTAGACAGTGCGGCTGGACGACGTATTGTCCGTTAAAGTAGATCGTTTCAGGGTGCCATGGGCAGTAGACAGCAGACTCCTGGGGGGCCTGATCCGATGTATAGAAAGGTTTCAGGGTGCCATGGGCAGTAGACAGATTCCGGCGCGAAACGGAGCGCCAGGGACCCCACTGGTTTCAGGGTGCCATGGGCAGTAGACAGTCCAGGAACCGCGCAGGAGGCTCCAGGAGCCTCACGTTTCAGGGTGCCATGGGCAGTAGACAGGTGGCTCGGCTCCGGTGCCTTCAGGATTCTCCCCGCGAGTTTCAGGGTGCCATGGGCAGTAGACAGTTTTTCCTCTCCCGGGAAGACGACATCAAATATGTCGGTTTCAGGGTGCCATGGGCAGTAGACAGCCGGCGTATAGCCAGCCCGTGACAGTTAATTGGACGCAAGTTTCAGGGTGCCATGGGCAGTAGACAGATTAACGATTACGAGGATGAGGTCGAAGACGAGGACGAGTTTCAGGGTGCCATGGGCAGTAGACAGTTGTTGAATATAATATATCACATGCACAGAGCTTGAGGTTTCAGGGTGCCATGGGCAGTAGACAGAGAGCATGACGAGGATCAAAATCACGAGCAGGCCCCCGGTTTCAGGGTGCCATGGGCAGTAGACAGTCACGGGGGTATCCGGCGCATCGATTGCCGCAAGCTCGGGTTTCAGGGTGCCATGGGCAGTAGACAGATTTCGCTTTCAGAGCTATCCACTCTTTTCGACCTCGGGTTTCAGGGTGCCATGGGCAGTAGACAGAAGCGATTTCGGTTTCCGGGATCAATTGAATGCACGTGCGTTTCAGGGTGCCATGGGCAGTAGACAGTTTATCAACGAGCCCGATGACCGGGGATTTCTGGTCGTTTCAGGGTGCCATGGGCAGTAGACAGTCAATGATCAAATGCACGGGTTCGCCTACAAGAATATGTTTCAGGGTGCCATGGGCAGTAGACAGTTGACCGAGGCTCCGGAAACCCCACAGGAGCCTCACAGTTTCAGGGTGCCATGGGCAGTAGACAGCTGCCACGGCACCGAGTAGCCGGGGGCGAGAATTCGGGTTTCAGGGTGCCATGGGCAGTAGACAGTTGTACGAATATGAAGCCTCAGCCAGTCCGCCGCCGTGTTTCAGGGTGCCATGGGCAGTAGACAGCGGATGTAGTGAGCCGCCGCCTCATCTTCCCAGCTCCTGTTTCAGGGTGCCATGGGCAGTAGACAGAAGGCTTCCCTTCGGCTGCTCCGCTACGCTCCGCAGTTTCAGGGTGCCATGGGCAGTAGACAGGCTATGCGAAAGCTTGGTATGCGTGAAAAGGACATCGTTTCAGGGTGCCATGGGCAGTAGACAGTCGTTCTTCGTTGGATTCACGTCGATTCGCCAGGGCAAGTTTCAGGGTGCCATGGGCAGTAGACAGCCGGCCCCTTAATTGCCCTGGGGGGTGCACGAGGCTCGCGTTTCAGGGTGCCATGGGCAGTAGACAGTCCAGATAGTCCGACATAGCCCCGGTCGTTGACATGTGTTTCAGGGTGCCATGGGCAGTAGACAGCTAGCTTTCACCGCTTCCTCCCGCTCGTCCATCCACGGTTTCAGGGTGCCATGGGCAGTAGACAGGGTGCACCGTGCAAAATCGCATGGACGGTATGGCCGGTTTCAGGGTGCCATGGGCAGTAGACAGACTTTCTGCCATCCACGGACGAGCGCATGAAACGATTTGTTTCAGGGTGCCATGGGCAGTAGACAGCTGGCGGAGTACGACTGGACGCCGTGGCGCGATGTGCTGGTTTCAGGGTGCCATGGGCAGTAGACAGACCACGCCGCCTTTCCGAACCAAAAGAGCTTTGGAATCGTTTCAGGGTGCCATGGGCAGTAGACAGGTTTGAACCGGCGCGGAACCGACACCGCTCCCCTGGAGGTTTCAGGGTGCCATGGGCAGTAGACAGATGTATTGCTCCAGACCCATCCACATCAAGGCCTGCGTTTCAGGGTGCCATGGGCAGTAGACAGTGTTCAACAACAGGTTGGAAAGCTTGTCCATAGTCGATAGTTTCAGGGTGCCATGGGCAGTAGACAGATAGACGCCTGGGACCGGGAGGGAGTGAAGGCCCCAGGTTTCAGGGTGCCATGGGCAGTAGACAGGCCAGGAGCCTCATGTGTGGATCCTGGAGCCCTCCGTGGTTTCAGGGTGCCATGGGCAGTAGACAGCCATCAGGAAAAAGTCGAAACTCTCGCCCGCTTTTCCGCGTTTCAGGGTGCCATGGGCAGTAGACAGTCGGCGTCCTTTCGCCAATCATCCGCGACCTGCCGGTTTCAGGGTGCCATGGGCAGTAGACAGTGGAGCCACGATCTCATGATCCCTTCGGCGTAACGAGTTTCAGGGTGCCATGGGCAGTAGACAGAGCTCGGTTGGGGAAATCGACTTTGGATTCTACCTGGGGTTTCAGGGTGCCATGGGCAGTAGACAGTCATCGATCGCGCCTCTCACCGTTGGTACGTTTCCTGGTTTCAGGGTGCCATGGGCAGTAGACAGCGCATAAGCGATAGATACCCAACACTTAGAGGAACCGGTTTCAGGGTGCCATGGGCAGTAGACAGAACAAAATCCTACAATGGCAGTACGACGAAATGAGGAAGTTTCAGGGTGCCATGGGCAGTAGACAGTCTGGCTGGTCATAGCACCCAAGAGGATATCCAATAGTTTCAGGGTGCCATGGGCAGTAGACAGATCCTGCGGCCTAACCCGAAGCTGTTCCCGGGTGGGTTTCAGGGTGCCATGGGCAGTAGACAGACTTCGCAGGAGGTTGACGAACCGTGACCATCGGTTTGTTTCAGGGTGCCATGGGCAGTAGACAGTGCGACCACACCAACAACACGCCCAGCACTCTCGGGGTTTCAGGGTGCCATGGGCAGTAGACAGATCCAATAGCGGAAGGAGCAACACGACACATGCTCATGGTTTCAGGGTGCCATGGGCAGTAGACAGTTCGAGGGCCTGCGGGCGCTGTTGGTAGAGGGAGACGTTTCAGGGTGCCATGGGCAGTAGACAGCTGCGCTGCTCGGATCCGCCTAAGAGGTCCGAAAGAGTTTCAGGGTGCCATGGGCAGTAGACAGACATCGGCGACCGCCTTCGCGTGGTCGGCGTGCTCATGTTTCAGGGTGCCATGGGCAGTAGACAGACCCCGAACTCCTGGACGCATGGGGCGCGAAGGTGAGCGTTTCAGGGTGCCATGGGCAGTAGACAGCGTGTATGCCGGTTGGATACTCCGCTCGGTGCCGGGGTTTCAGGGTGCCATGGGCAGTAGACAGTGGACATGATTCTGCATAAGGTTTGGGGGTGATCTCAGTTTCAGGGTGCCATGGGCAGTAGACAGTTCCGGGGTGGAGGGTATCACAGATGTGGGAGGAATAGGTTTCAGGGTGCCATGGGCAGTAGACAGCTGGCAGTATCGTGAGGGACAGGCGATTCTGCCCCCGTTTCAGGGTGCCATGGGCAGTAGACAGGGATCGTTCGCATAGTGAGCTAAGAGGAGCCCTGTCAGTTTCAGGGTGCCATGGGCAGTAGACAGACGCAGGAATCCGTAGACCTTCACCTTCGTTCACTCCCGTTTCAGGGTGCCATGGGCAGTAGACAGATTGTTGCCGGAGATTATGCGAATGAAGGAGAGCCAGAGGTTTCAGGGTGCCATGGGCAGTAGACAGACTGCCGGGGACGGCGTTCGGGCGTAACGTTGCGCGGTTTCAGGGTGCCATGGGCAGTAGACAGCTGGAGGAACGGGATCGGAGGATGATCGACGCCCTGGTTTCAGGGTGCCATGGGCAGTAGACAGTTTTTCTTGCCACCAACTTGAGATGCCTCGGCCTCGCGTTTCAGGGTGCCATGGGCAGTAGACAGACGATAGACCGACTCCCAGTAGTTCAGGTCCCTTGTGTTTCAGGGTGCCATGGGCAGTAGACAGACGCATTTGGCCTGGATGGCGGCCGAAGCGTTGATCGGTTTCAGGGTGCCATGGGCAGTAGACAGTTCCGGAGGCCCGTCCGGAATGTACCGCCCCACCGGGTTTCAGGGTGCCATGGGCAGTAGACAGACATTTGGCGATACGCGGGTCTTGATCCGACCGCCAAGTTTCAGGGTGCCATGGGCAGTAGACAGACAGACATCGTCAAATCCCTCCATGTGTATTTTTCAGGTTTCAGGGTGCCATGGGCAGTAGACAGGCGACGGAAAACCGACGGGTGAACCGGCGGACGAGTACGTTTCAGGGTGCCATGGGCAGTAGACAGAGTTTAAAACTTACTACAGCGAAAGGAGTTTGTTCGGTTTCAGGGTGCCATGGGCAGTAGACAGATGGGCTCTTTCCCGAACTCTGCCGGGTCGAAGGTTTCGTTTCAGGGTGCCATGGGCAGTAGACAGACTGCCAGGACGTTGGGGGGCGGAAAACAAGGGGGTGAGTTTCAGGGTGCCATGGGCAGTAGACAGATCTGATTTTTACCAGGTGATGGCCGCCGGCGCACAGTTTCAGGGTGCCATGGGCAGTAGACAGATCGTCGGAGGCGAAAGCGGTCCAGGGGCCAGGCCGAGTTTCAGGGTGCCATGGGCAGTAGACAGTCCGTATCGCCGCACGTCCGGCCAGTGCTTCTCTAGAGTTTCAGGGTGCCATGGGCAGTAGACAGACGGCTGTCGACCATTACGTAGGGGGAACATTCATCCGGTTTCAGGGTGCCATGGGCAGTAGACAGATCTGATTTTTACCGGGTGATGGCCGCCGGCGCACAGTTTCAGGGTGCCATGGGCAGTAGACAGCAATACGTCCAGTGGATGTCCTCTCATGTCTCACTGCGTTTCAGGGTGCCATGGGCAGTAGACAGAGCGATTGACCAGCGATCAACCCGGCCGAATAGGCCGGTTTCAGGGTGCCATGGGCAGTAGACAGACGTTTCCATACGAAAAGTACCCTGGCCGCAACTGCGTAGTTTCAGGGTGCCATGGGCAGTAGACAGAGTTTGTTCGGATTCCAGGACCCCGAAACGAGGTCCGTTTCAGGGTGCCATGGGCAGTAGACAGTGAGCCGCTGCACCAACCGAACCGATCCAAGTAGCATGTTTCAGGGTGCCATGGGCAGTAGACAGAGGCCGTCCATCCAACCGAACGAGATGGGCCGTGAGTTTCAGGGTGCCATGGGCAGTAGACAGCCCTGAGCAAATATCTTTCTCTCTCGTCTGACCGCGTTTCAGGGTGCCATGGGCAGTAGACAGACTTCCACGGTGGCCGCCGCAAGGCCGCCGCCGTGGGTTTCAGGGTGCCATGGGCAGTAGACAGCTCGGGGTGCAGAAGCTCGGTGAAGCCACAGTCGGCGTTTCAGGGTGCCATGGGCAGTAGACAGACGTCGTAGACCATGATCGGATGCAAGAGCTAAAGCGGTTTCAGGGTGCCATGGGCAGTAGACAGATTCATCGGCCAATTGGGCACAGGAATGTAATCCACATGTTTCAGGGTGCCATGGGCAGTAGACAGACTGGCGAAGCAGGATGGGCAATTCGGGATTTTCGGGTTTCAGGGTGCCATGGGCAGTAGACAGCCGCGTGGGGCTCCGGCCCCCGCTCCAGAGGATCAAGGTTTCAGGGTGCCATGGGCAGTAGACAGATGTGCGTCGGGGAGTGGATCAGCGGTGGATCTATGTGGTTTCAGGGTGCCATGGGCAGTAGACAGACGAAAGTTCCTGCTTGCTGATTATAGACGAAGCAGGAGTTTCAGGGTGCCATGGGCAGTAGACAGCTTTCACTTCTTCCTAGTTCGCCGTTCAGTTGGGATGTTTCAGGGTGCCATGGGCAGTAGACAGATTGAGCTGGCGCATCCATCGCTCAGGAACCCTCTCTTGTTTCAGGGTGCCATGGGCAGTAGACAGCTCTTGCACATCCCCCTTGGGTGAAGTTGGGGCACCCAGTTTCAGGGTGCCATGGGCAGTAGACAGGCGAATTTCTAGCTACTGTGGAAGTGGACACAGCACAAGTAGATAGTGCCATGGGCAGTAGACAGGCGAATTTCCCGGTCCGCTTCTCGGCTCGTCATGTGCGTTTCAGGGTGCCATGGGCAGTAGACAGCGGACCTGTTGGGATCTGGTTTGTGGGTGAGGCTCGGTTTCAGGGTGCCATGGGCAGTAGACAGATGACGTCGTAACCTTCTTCCCGTACTCGCAGCAATAGTTTCAGGGTGCCATGGGCAGTAGACAGTGGATATTTGGAGTGAGTCCCGGGCCCGGCATCGATGTTTCAGGGTGCCATGGGCAGTAGACAGTGTCGAAAAACGAATCCTTCCTCCATCGCCTGGCGTGCCTAGGATCGGCTCCATCGCAAGTATCGGAGGATGGTAAGCAAAGGCAAGCCGATAGGCGTTTCGGTAACGGCCGTAGCCAGAGAACTCCTGGGCTTTGTGTGGGCGATTGCCTGCGAAGTGGAACGTACATGTGTCCAAGATGGATGGAGGGAGGCCGCTCCCTCGTGATCGCCGGTTGAAGGATACCTCTGCGCGTCGCTTCGTCAAGGGATCACTTCGTTCGCCCTGCGGAGCGTCCTTGACTCCGCTCCTCGCATCGGTGTGTTGTACTCAGGCGATCAAGACGGATACGTGGAGGGTTGGGCCTGAAGGCTTGTTCACGGAAAGAGGGAATCCTCGTGTCCCCTATGTGCCAGGATATCCTGGCGCACATAGTCCGAGGCAGCACTTCTGATGGGGGTATGACATGTGGTAGCCAACCCACGTGTATCAGAGTGCCGACCGTCGACCATGGACGGGCTTTAGGCCCTTCACTGACAAACAAAGTACTACGGCGGCTGGGGGGCTTGACAGCCTCGTTCATATCAGGGGGATCGTCCCCCCGCAAGGCACGACGCACAGTGTTGCGCGAAATTCCCAGTTGCCGGGCAATCGCCTTAATACTGACAGCGCAGGCACGGAGTGCTCGAATCGCAGTCCAATCCTCCATAGAGATCAACCCTTTCTCCCCCGCTCCCTCTCAGATTAGTAGGAGCGTACCAGTCTATCTGGTGGGGGTCAATTTTCACTGACGATCTGGGGTCCATTTTCAGTGTATATCAACACAGGCGAACAGACAGTACCAAAGAGGCGGCATACAGCACCGCCGTCTCCACCAAGGCCAGCAACCACGCACCGGCGTTTCCCACGGCCATGGCATGTACAAACGAAGGGACAGGCCCGGGGACGATGGCGTGTAAAGGCGCCGACGGTCCGCACCACTACTGCGCAGGACGGCGAGTTGAAGGCCTGCAAGCGGCTGTTGGTCCGCCTGCGCCAAGCATTTCCGAAGTTGCGCATGATGATGGTGGCCGATGGGCTGTATCCGAACGGGCCATTAATGGCCCTGTGCCGCAAGTTGCGTTTGGACTTTATGATTGTCCTTCCCCGGGAGTGCCTGCACAGTGTGTGGGAAGAGGTGGAGGGGTTGAGGAAGCTGGAGAAAGACCAGACCCGAACGTACCGCTGGGGCAATCGGGAACAGGCGTTCTGGTGGGTCAACCAGATTGAATACGAGTTCCAGGAATCACCGAGGTCTTGGCACCGGCTGAAGATTCACGTGGCGGGTTGCACGGAGCGGTGGGAGGAGAAGGGGGAAACGAAGGAGGCACACTGGGCCTGGGTGTCTGCGCGGCCATTGACAAGGCAAAACGTGGTGGAGCGTTGTAACCGTGCGGCGCGACACCGCTGGGACATTGAGGAAAACATCTTGGTGGAGAAGCATCACGGTTACCAGTATGAGCATGCCTTTTCACTGGACTGGACGGCGATGAGAAATTGGCATGTGATGATGCATCTGGGGCATCTGCTAAATGTCCTGGTCCTGCACACGGAGGTGGTCATGAGGAAAGTACGGGAATTAGGGATTCGGGGAACCGTGCGCTTTTTAAAGGACAACTGGGTGAACGGGTGGATCCATCGAGAATGGTTGTTGGGTGCCTTGGCGAAGCCAACTCGCCTGCGATGGGCGATATGACCTACAATTGAGCTCACCATACCGATACGAAACCCAGCGTAGCTTGGGTCTGGCTTCATGCGCCCTTTTTTCGCCCCAATTGGCCGCAACACCACAGCACCCGACGGATTCGTTGCCTCCACGTTGCGTAGCGACTGATCTTTCATTTCACCGACCCAGATTTGCGTCCCTGAAACCCACTACCGAGAAGTTCGTGCGTCAGCACTGAAGGCATAAACTGCCCGTTGACACCAGTCCTGTTTCGTGATACAACAATATGCGTACCCCGTTTCCGGGCGACCGAACGGCCCCGGGACAGGGGTAGGTATGACGCGGCAGTAGCTCAGCGGGAGAGCACCACCTTGACGCGGTGGGGGCCAC